>CAZDSE010000045.1:8526-10222 GCA_964507905.1 uncultured bacterium
CATTCATAATCATTTTCATGTAATATCGCGGAGAGATCTTCGAAACTCGTATTATGAAACAGCAGAGTGTTCGAAATGGTGAACAATCGATTCAGGTTGGTTTTATTTTGAGCGATAAACACGGGAGAAATCGGCAAGGAAGAATTAAGTGGAAAACTGAGAAAATCATAGGCTTTATAATTTCCCAGAACGAGTAATGGGTTTGAAATGTATGATCGTTCGTGGATAAAAAGTTTTTTATTTTCAAAAATGACCACATCAGTATTGTTAATAAAATGAGGGATAAAATCTGAGTTTTGAATCAGTGCATCATAAAGGATTTTTCGCCGATTTAGATTGCTAAAAGATTTTGTCCACGTTTCTTCTTCATAAGATGTGGTGGCCAGATCTGGCTTAAACTCGAATGAAGTAAATCCTGTCTCAGTATTACATTCGTTTTTTCCAGCGATGATATATTTAAATCCCAAAAGATTGAGAAGATCGGCAAAATAAGGTTTGTCATAAAAAGTAACGAGAATCTGATCGGCCATAGCATGTGTCTGAAAAGGGATGGTCATGACATTGGGACACCCCATTCCGGTAATGAGTCGCGCGTTCTCAAGATTATTTTTCTGAATCCATTCTTGGACTGTATTAATATAGGGGGATTCTTTAAATGGATAAAACGTAAAACTTTGAGTTTTTGAGTAAATGTGGGATGAAATCAAGAGGGACAAGAGGGTCATGTTGAGCCCAATAAATAGGAAGTATTTATAGAATCTTTTTTGGGAGAATGAGAGAAGTGCCAAAGGTGCAATTAATGAAAACGAGAGAGCGACATGAAAGAGATATCGATCGGGATGGCGACTCATATTGAAATAAGGAAGATGTTGATAGAACCACTGGTAGAGGCTAAGCGGAGATGAAATAAACCCCGAAGCCATCCAAAGTCCCAGGATGCTGAGCAGACCAAATACAAGCGTCATTTTTCGAGAGTTCTTCTCTGAAATGGGGACCCGTATGATTGCAAAAATCGTCAGCAGAAAGAGCATTCCCCACGGCAGAAGAATAAGTGGAATATGTCGATTGATCACCGAACCCATCATCCACTCCCAATCGATGAGAAAAAACGATGACAAGAAAGGTTCAGATTGCAATTGAGCCTCAGAATTAATGGCGGTACTGGTTCTGAGCCAAAACTCAACTTGTGATGCTTCGACGTGAGTATATGGATTCGGTTGGACAATAGAAGGGATGTATACAAAACTTGTCATTAAAAATGTGATGAGGACAAGAAGAAGCAATGATGATATTTTTGAAGGCGTGATGGTTTTAAATTCAATGAAAAAGAAACAGACAAAATAAAACATAAAAGATTCCGACCAAAAAGAAGTTTTCGGGATGGCCCAGCATACTGAGCGATATAAAGATTCCAGCGCCACAGAGATATTTTATTTGAAAAGGGAGATTCAATAATTTGTGGATATACAAATACGCCCAGGGCAAAAATACCATGGCCCATGGTCGTCCAAGTCCTGCTTCATGATAGTCGATGGAAAAGGGACATGCCATGTAGACCAATGCAGAAAAAAGGGCACACAGTTTATCTTTAAAGAGATATAAGGAGAGTGCGTAGGTCCCCAGTCCAGCGATAATAAGGTGAAACCAAATGTCTAGTTTGACGACCCATGCCAAGTGTCCGGTGATTGCATAAAGA
>CAZDSE010000046.1:0-2507 GCA_964507905.1 uncultured bacterium
ATTGGACCCGCCCCGCACTTAACCCGCGTCTCACTTTGTCCCAAAGCAACGGGCTGATTTGATACCCCACCAACCGATCCAAAATGCGCCTGGCTTGTTGCGCTTGATATTTATCCTTATCTAAAGATTGCGGCTTGGAAATGGCTTCCAAAACAGCTTTTTTGGTGATCTCATTAAATAACACGCGATACACATGTTTATTTTTCTTTTTGATATCTTCATATATGTGCCAGGCAATGGCCTCCCCCTCACGATCCGGATCAGGGGCCAAAAATACCTTATCTGCTTTTTCAGATAATTTTTTAATTTCATCCAACACTTTTTTCTTGCCCTTAATCACTTCATATTCGGGTTCAAAATTTTTCTTAAGATTGACCCCCAGCTTCTTGGGTGGAAGATCTTTGACATGTCCAACCGACGCTTTGACTTGGAAATTTTTCCCCAAATACTTTTTAAGTGTATTGGCCTTTGCCGGCGACTCTACGATGACTAATGAAGTTGGCATATATTAAATGTTTTTTGACTCCTATAGTATTGGGATCCCTGCGAATGGATATATCCATTCATTTCACAGCTTAATAATGCATGCGATAAAATGGATGGAGCTAAGCCACTTTGGCCCAAAAGATCTTCAAATGAAGAGGGAACTGATAACAATTCTAGAATATTTTTTTCCTCATCACTTAAAGACTGCATGATTTTTTGAGATGACGTCAAGGATATACTCTCCAACCCAAATTCTTCCAAGATATCTCTGGCTCCTAAAGCCAATTTTGCTCCGTCTTGAATCAACTGATTTGGGCCTTGAGCATTTGGGGATGAAACCATCCCCGGAACAGCAAACACTTCTCTTCCTTGCTCCAGCGCCAATCGCGCCGTAATCATGGCGCCACTTTTGTGAGGTGCTTCGATCACAATCGTTCCCTGGCACAGTCCACTGACAATTCTATTTCTTCTTGGGAAATGAAAAGCATCCGGCTGCATATGGATTGGAAATTCTGAAATCAAAGCCCCTTTCTCTGAAATTTCTTCATAACATTTTCGATTCTCCCTGGGATATATGACGCCCAATCCATTGCCCAATACAGCCACGGTATTGCCCTTTTCTTCCAGAACCGCTTGATGTGCCTTGGTATCAATCCCTCTGGCCAATCCACTCACAATGGTTATGTCAGATGAAGCCAAATCATGACATAGCGACTGAGTCACCGATAATCCATAGGCTGTCGCTTTGCGCGTCCCTACCACCGCCAACCAAAGCTGCGTTTTGGGGAGCTTTCCCTTTATATAGAGCACAGGAGGTGGATCTGGAATCTCACGTAATAATGTGGGATATGCCGCATCCTTATATGTCAGAATGTCTATATTTTCTTTTTCTATGCATCGAAGCTCATTTTCAATCCAATTGTCTCTGTTGGCGCGGGTGACACCGACCCGAAGGCGTTCCCCTTTTCGCAGCTTTGCGAGAAAAGGGGAAAGCGGGTCGGTGGCAGGACCCGCGCCACCTGACGAAAGTTTATTGATCAGCCCAGATGTCATATGAGGAATAAGTTTTAGCTCTTCTGGATCTGAACAAAATGCATATTGTAATTCCCCATTAAAATGGGTTACGAGCGCATCAAACTGCTTAAATGAAACAGAAGATATTCCGTTGAGCGCTATCCAATATTGAAGCGTGTCACGCATCATAAGCGGGGCATAGTACAAAATTTGGATTTGATTTGTCAACAAAGCGATTGATCTTAAATTGCCATTAGGCGACTTGTGATTTTTCCGTCGGCACTTCCACCATGTATCCAATCCCACGGATCGTTTTAATGAGGGACTCCTCGCCCGAGTCATCAATTTTTCGTCTCAAATAATTGACGTACACATCCACAATATTTGTGAATGTCTCGGTGTCGGTTCCCCAAACGGTTTCTAGAATCATGGTTCTCGTAACCACTTTATTGATATTCTTGATTAAAAATTCAAGAAGACAATATTCTTTGACCGTCAGATCAATACTGTTCCCCCGCTTGGTCACCCGGTGAGCTGAAAAATCCACATGAATATTGCCCAACTGAAAAACTTTATCCGATTTGCTTTCCGGATGATGCCTTCTGCATAAGTTTTTTAATCGGATTTCGAGCTCTTCCAACTCGCATGGTTTGGCCAAATAATCGTCACATCCAAATTGAAAGGCCTTGACCTTATATTCTGAATCTTTATTGACTGAAAGCATCAGCACTGGGACATCGGGATGGAACGTCTTAATTTCTTTACAGACATCAACCCCTTGCTTACCGGGCAGCACCCAATCCAAAACCACCACATCGGGTTTCATAAATCGAATTTTCTCCAACGCTTCTTCACCCGATATGGCTTCGATCACTTGATATCCCTTCGGTATCAAAAACTCTCTTAACATTTGCATGTCATTTGGATTGTCATCCACAATCATAATTTTCATACAGACCTCCTTCTTTAGGCCGCTTTTTTAAGATTCAAATCTTCAAGCATATAGC
>CAZDSE010000046.1:2517-10214 GCA_964507905.1 uncultured bacterium
GAGGATTCCGGACTTGCGTCCGGCCTTTCCTGCTGATTGCCCGCACCTCTCGGATTGTCACTGCGAACCGCAGTCGCGGCTGAAGCCGCTCCTACATGTTCACGAGTACCGGAGGATTCTCGGGGCTTCCAGCATATAGCCAAATCCACGGACGGTTTTAATGAGCGATCTCTTCCCAGTTGTATCCACTTTCTTTCGTAAGTAATTCATATAGACATCCACAATATTGGTAAATGTTTCGGGATTGGATGTTCCCCAAACGTGTTCCAATATCATTTTACGCGAGAGCATTTTATCCACATTTTGCATGAGATATTCTAAAAGTGTATACTCTGTCAGTGACAACTCGATCGCCTTACCATCCCGAGTCACCCGATGGGATTCTTGATCCATGACCAAATCCCCATACTCCAATTTACCATGGGGTTTTTGTTCTGATTTTTTTAATAAATTCTCAACCCGGACCGCCAATTCATCCAGATCGCAGGGTTTGACCAAGTAATCATCGCATCCCACTTGAAATCCCTCTCTCTTATATTGAATATTTCCCTGAACGGTCAGCATTAAGATCGGCACATATTGTTTTTTGCTTTTTAATGTTTTACACACCTCAATCCCATTTAACCCCGGCATATTCCAATCCAGGACCACCAATTCAGGATTTTCCTTATCAAATTGATAAACGGCTTCAAAGCCATTTTTCGCCACAACCACTTGATATCCCTTGGTTTTCAGGTGATCTCTGGCAATCTGTAAATCTTCTTCTTTATCTTCAACCAATAAAATCTTTGTCGACATAACATTCCTCCTTTATTTGATTCTAATGAGTATTTCGGCAAGATTTTAAAGAAACTTTAATGAAAATTCTGAAATTTAATTCACCCGTTTATACATCCAGACACTTCCAAATCGCTTCACTGGAGGATCCGTCATTTTAAAATCTTGGATCAACTGAGGATGCAGATGATTGAGAGAAATAGATTCTCCCTTTTTTGACATCGTTTTAAACAGCAGATAATTATATCGATCATAATCCGGGGTATTGGGTGCCTGCTCGGCTTTTTCGTTGGGCATATAGGGAATATTTTTTCCCAAATAGAAATAAAAAGGATCTTGCCCTGTGATGGACAATACCCCTCGGCTGTCGGGTTGTTGTCCGACATATCTCAACGCCAGACAGACATCCGCCCCCTTGTTCCACTGGGGTCTCAATACCGAAGGAAATGCCGGCGAGGCGAATTGACTACCGATAGCAACAATCAGAATTAAACAAATGGCATTCAACGAATATTTTTGTGTTTTGGTCATGTTCATTTTGATTTGACTGACCCACTCCATGAAACCAGCCGAAAATGCGGTTAAAAAAATGGGGAGCACCGGAGCAAAAAAGCGAAACTGACGATTTTTAATCAGCGCATGGACACCGAGATACGTGACAATGGACAAAATGAGCAAGAGATGTTTTCTGGCATATCGGAAACTAAAATATAAAATAATGGGAAATAAAAGTGGGAAATGCATTTTAAGCAAGAAATCCAAAATACGCTGCAATTTTCCCTCGGGCGTATGATACAGTTCGCCGAATAGCACATTGTATTTAAAATACGCAATGGGAGATCTTAAGAATGTTCCATGTTCCACAACATCTGAAATTCCCTGGACTCCAATCATCGCCAAAAATCCAACGTTTAAGAATAAAAATCCCACCCACTGCCGTCTGAGTAACAAATACAAAGCAGATGATAAAATAAAAACACCGGCCTGAAATTTGATGATAAATGCGAGCCCGATCATCATCCCAGCCAATAATGCCCATATTTTATTTTGGGTCTTTTCATATTGCAAAATCCACCAAATCGATGCCATCACGGCAGGCATGCTGAGACATTCCCCCAACGTTCTTAAATTAAAATATATCAAGTATCCCCATACCCCGCACAAAGCCGCCGCGAAGAATGCAGCATTCTCATTTTTGGGATATAAGAGCTTAACAATATAAAACGCTGAGACAACGATCAGAAGGGACCATGCACATAGAAAAATCCGTATGCCATACAGCCACTGCAGCGGATCATTCATCCCAATGCTGCTTAAAGCTGAAATAAAATAAGAAAAAAAATTGGGAACGATCCACGATCGAATTTGGGCTTGCTGCCATTCCCAGGTCAGTTGCCCAAACCCAAACGCTTTATAATACGCCACATTTAAGTATTGAGGGACTTCATCGACAAATAGGTACCCGTGAGTAAAGATTGCGAAACAAAGACGCAGACCAAAAGCGAACAACCCTAGTATAAATAGTTGCTTTGCTGTAGAAATTTTCATTTGTTACTTCTTCTTAAATCTCACCATAAAGTATCCGTCCATACCTTGAGACTGTGGGAATACCTTAATCCAACCTTCTTTAGATACCAAATCTTTACATGCTTCTGGAAAAATGGATTTAAGTGACTCAACCACAAACTCAGGATGATTTTGTATAAAAGAAGAGACCACTGCAGTGGTCTCTTCTTTTGAAAATGTACACACAGAGTATACCAAAACTCCCTCCGGTTTCAGAAAATGTGCTGCTTTATCCAAAAGTTGTCTTTGCATCTTTTCCAATTCCTTCATTTGAATGATACTGCGATTCCACTTGGCCTCAGGTCTTCTGCGAAATGTGCCAAACGCCGAACAGGGCGCATCGACTAATATACGATCAAATAATCCCAGATTTTTTTCTTTTAAAAGGTCTGCATTCTTTAATTTTATAGATTTAAGTTTTAAACGCTCGCAATTTTTATTAACGAGATTCAGTCTCTCAGCATCTCGATCCATGGCTATGATTTGCCCTTCATCTTGCATCAGTTCCGCCATATGCGTTGCCTTTCCACCCGGCGCCGCACAGCAATCTAAAATTCGTTCCCCTGGTTTTGGGTCCATGGCCAATGCCACCAGTTGTGAGGCTTCATCTTGAACTTGAAACCATCCGTCATCTTGTCCTGGCAAATTTTCTACTGAGCCCCCTTTAAAGATGTAAACGCCTTGAGGGGAAGAATTTGCCAGCTTCCATTCTAGATCTGATCTCTGAATTTCCACCAAATCCAGCCATTCTTTTCTAGAACCTTTCAATTTGTTTATCCGAATACATAATGGTGCGATGGAGTTATTGGTTTGACAAATATTCAGAGCCTCTTTCATTCCATATTCCAAAATCCATCGTTTGATCAACCATTCCGGATGTGCATATTGCACGGCCAAATCTTCAATTTTTTCAGATTTTTTTGTAAAAAATTTTTGGATCTCACTTCGTTTTCGATCCACTTCGCGCAAGACCGCATTCATAAACGGAGCCGCTTTTTGTTCTGGAGTTTTCTTGATGAGCTCTACCGTCTCATAAATCGCAGCATATGGAACCATTTTTTCTAAAAAAATTAATTGATAAACTCCCAGTCTCAAACCATCCAAAACCAGAGGAGTCAGTTTTGATAGCGGTTTGTCACTAAACTGCTGAATCACCCGATCCACTTGGGATCGCCAGCGAAGGACTCCATACACCAATTCTGTAGTTAACGCGCGATCTATCTGAGAAAGATCCAGATTTTTTCCAAACGCAGAGTTCAATGCCGCACTGGATTTTTGACCGCGCTCGACCTGTCGTAAGATGGACAGGGCCATTTTTCGACTGCTGGTTGGCATTTATTTTTTAAAATAGGGAGATAATTTATCGAATGTATTTTTAAGACTTTCAGGGAGAACTTTCGAATGCGCAATCACAGGCATAAAATTAGAATCACTCAACCATCTGGGCACAATATGCGTGTGAAGATGCCCCTTGATCCCTGCCCCTCCAGCTTTCCCCACATTCATCCCAATATTAAATCCTTGCGGTTTAAACACGCGATTTAATATTTCCACACATTTTTGAACCGTTAAAAACATATCCAATCCTTCTTCGGATGTTAATTCCTCAAATTTGGACAAATGTCGCTTGGGAATCACCATCAAATGGCCACTGTTATATGGATATTTATTTAATATAACGAAACCAAGAGGTGTATGTGCCAAAATCAACGCACTTTTTTGATCTTTTTTCTTGGGGTATCTGCAAAAGATACAGCCTTTTTCTTTTTTTCCCTCAATAAACTCCATCCGCCATGGTGCCCAGAGAGGTTTCATCATCTTAGATAAGACGGCATGATATATAAAAGAGGACTGTGTGGAGTGACTGTGGCCGCCAATTTCTCAACCAGCTGAGATGTGGACTCATCAATTAAATAGCGCAACAAAAAGGTCTTTTCTTTACGTGGATATACGAGTTCTGGTTTTCCTTTTATACCGCCCATTTCTTTGGCAATATCGATTGCATCTGTAAAATTCCCGATTTGGTCAATGAGTCCCAAATTTTTGGCTTGCTCACCCGTAAATATTCTTCCATCGGCCACTTGATCTACTTTGGACTTATCCAATTTTCTCTCAGTGACCACCACTCCCTTAAATTGATCATTGACGTTTAGAACCAGCTGATCCAAATATTCTCGCTCTTCGGGCGTCATTGACCGGAATGGAGATCCCACGTCTTTAAATTTTCCACTTTTCACAACCGTATGTTCCATTTTGGCCCACTGAAATAATTTTTGATAATTGGCAAATTCCATGACGACCCCAATGCTGCCAGTTAATGTACCCGGATTTGCCAAAATTTTATCTGCCGCCAAAGCAATATAATACGCACCCGATGCTCCCAGCGCTCCCATTGAAGCAACCACTTTTTTCTTTTCACGTATCTTTTTTAACTCTTGATAAATTTCTTGAGAGGGACCAACCACACCACCGGGAGAATCAATTCGGACCAACACCGATTTAATGGAATCGTCGTCCTTATATTTTTGGAGGGTTTTTAAAATAAATTCGGACTCTAAAATAATTCCTTCAATTTCAATTACCCCAATGCTATCCGACTTCACAATGCTTGGTTTTTTTCCTGTAAACGTAAACACAAGTACGAAAGCAGCCAAGACACACAAAAATACGAGTACTCCGATTGATGCAAAAAACATCAGGATGGGGCTTCGATTCATGGGTTAAGATTCTTCTTTTGGATCTTTACTCTTTGAAGTTACTTTTTTAGCAGCGCCTTTTAATTTTTGCATGAGACCTTCTTTTTCAAAAAGATCTCCCAATTTTTGTTTGGACTGCTTTTTCCCTTCGCTCATATATTTGGCAATGCTTTCTTTTTCTTCTTTGGCCAAGAGCGATTTGATGCTGAGAGAAATTTTTCGCTCGCGCTGATCAATGCCCAACACTTCGGCGCGAATAGAATCACCCAGTTTATACAATGTCTTGGGATCTTCACTTTTTTCTTTGGTAATTTCCGAAATATGCACCAATCCCTCCACATGAGGGGCCACTTCGATAAACAATCCAAAATCAACCACTTTGGTGACTTTTCCTTCAACGATGGATCCTTTTTTCAACGTCTTTTCAACTTCCAACCACGGATTCCTTTCAAGTTGCTTCACACCCAAAGAAAATTTTTCATTTTCCGGATCAATATTCAATACAACCACTTCAATTTCATCGCCCTTTTTATAAAGATCTTGGGGTTTAATATTTTTTTGCGTCCAAGAAATATCAGACACATGAACCAATCCGTCGATTCCCTCTTCCACTCCCACAAAGACACCAAAATCAGTCACATTTCTCACTTGTCCTTTAATTTTTGTACCCGATGGATATTTTTCAGACAATACCACCCATGGATTCTCCAATGTTTGTTTTAATCCCAAAGAAATTCTTCGATTGACCGCATCAATTTCCAAAATCTGTGCATCCACTTCGTCTCCCACATTCACCACTTGAGACGGATGTTTAATCTTTTGAGTCCAAGACATTTCAGAGACATGAATCAGGCCTTCAACCCCTTTTTCAATTTCCACAAATGCACCATAATCCACCAAACTAATCACTTTTCCTCGGATCCGATCACTGACACGATGTTTATATTTGACGGAATCCCATGGATCCGGCTGCAGTTGCTTTAATCCCAAAGACACTCTTTCTTTTCCCTGATCAAATGCCAATACTTTGACTTGAATAGAATCCCCGATGGAGAGCATTTCTGAAGGATGTTTAAGACGTCCCCACGACATATCGGTAATATGCAAAAGACCATCCACTCCGCCGAGATCAATAAATGCACCATATTCGGTAATATTTTTGACGGTGCCATCAACCACTGCACCTGCTTCGAGAGTTCCCATTAAAGAACTTTTTCTTTCGGTTCTTTCTTGTTCAATCACTTCTCGTCTGGACAAAACAACATTGCCGCGTTTTTTATTTAATTTAACGACTTTAAAACGATATTTTTTCCCTAAAAATTGGTTTAAATTTTTGGGTGGACGAACATCGATCTGAGAAGCCGGGAGAAATGCTTTGACGCCAATATCCACGCACAGTCCCCCTTTTACTTTTTCAACAACAATGCCTTCTACGATTTGGCCCTCTTGTGCCGCTTTGACAATTTGATCCCAGGCCTCCAGAGCTTGTGCCCTTTCCCGAGACAGCTGAACATAGCCTTCATCATTCTCGATCCGTTCCAAATAAACAGCAAACGTATCGCCTTCTTTTACATGAAGCTCACCTTTTTCGTTTAAAAATTCTCGAACTGAGATTTGGCCTTCAGATTTATAACCAATATCGACCAGAACAAAGTCTTTCGTGACTTGAACGACTTTTCCTTCAACGATTTCACCTTCTGAAAAATGTTTCCCTTTTAAACTTTCTTCAAAAAGTTCCTTAAAACTTTTATTATCCTCCGATGTCATTAACAAACTTAGAAAAACCTCCAAAATTAAATTTTCCCTTATTTTTCAAGGGATTAGAATTAATGATGTACTAAAATGCTTCGTTCTTGTCAAGAAGAGGTTGCATTTGTGCAGAGGATCCCTATAATGCCGCGTTATGCCACACAAAATTACGGACATCGCAAAGCACTTACAAACATCTGAAATATATGGGAACTCTCATGGTTCCACAGATGATCCCAAGGATATCTCGTTTGTAGATAAAGAATCCAATATCCCAAAAATGAATCCAAATGCAAAAGTGGTGCTCATTTCTAAGGCTCTCTTTTCACAATTGCAAACCCCCAATCCTGCAACATCCTTTATCATCACAGATCACCCCAGAATCTCTTTTGCAAAGGCATTGGAACTTTTTGATCGCCCCAAAGAGACAAATGCAGGAATTGATACAAGAAGTTGGGTCGAATCGGGAGCCGAAATTGATCCAACAGCAGTCATCTATCCATTTGCATCCATCAGGCGGGGTGCAAAGATTGGAAAACGCGTCATCTTATATCCAGGCGTTTATGTTGGCCAAGACACCCTCATTGATGATGATTGCATCATTTATCCAAATGTTTCCATCTTCCCAAAAACAAAAATTGGAAAACGAGTCATTCTTCATGCGGGCAGTGTGGTGGGAGATGATGGCTTCGGTTATGTATGGGATGGATCGTGTCACTATAAAATTCCACAAGTCGGTCGAGTCGTCATTGAAGATGATGTGGAACTTGGATCCAATGCGGCCATTGACCGTGCGACCACGGGCGAAACCCATATTAAAAGAGGAACCAAAATTGATAACATGGTCCAAATTGGCCATAACGTTCGCATTGATGAACACTGTATTTTATGTGGCCAAGTCGGAGTCGG
>CAZDSE010000047.1:0-1644 GCA_964507905.1 uncultured bacterium
CCGACCCATGCAGCCAATCGTCCCAAAACTCCTGCCTTAGATGTATGGGTGTGAACAATCCTCGGTTTCTCTTTGATGAGCAAAAAAAGAATTTTAAAAAAAGCAATCCCATCCTGCCAAAAACGAATCGACCGACCCAATTCGGGAATATTGATATGACGAAAAGAATCTTTTGCCTCATCCAAGAGATAAGACATATCTCCTTCGGCTGGTGAAGGACGTCCAGTCACCAAAATGGTTTCAAAGTCTGGGCCGAGCTCTTGACTGAGAAGTGTTACATGAAGAGAAGGACCCCCGATATTGAGCCTCGAAAAAATCCGAACAATTTTGATCCTTGAATTCACATGAACCGTTATATATCGTGGCTTTAAACCTAGCAATGTTAACTTCAAACAACGCATTTATTTTAAGATGGACGCTCATTGGCAGCCTCATTCGATTGTTGATCATGCCTTTTTCCTTTCATGGTCATGACATTTTTTTTCTCTATTATTTTCCGTTTCAATCCGGTGATCCATACTGGCCTCCGGGTTCAATAAATCCCTATTATCCTCCCATGACATATTATTTATTTTCATTATTCCTCTGGGTCTTAAAACCCATACTCCCTCATCTTCCATCCCTGTTTCAGACTTTTTCTGAATGGAATTTTACATGGGAAGGCAATACGGTTCACTATGCTCAACTTTTTAGTTCCCATGATCTTTTTCGAACACTCTTTGTATTTAAAATTCCTTACTTATTTTTTGACTATGGATCAGCCTATTTTCTTTTAAAATTGATCCCCAGCGAGAACAATCAAAAAATTGCTTTTAAATTATGGATGCTGAACCCGTTTGTACTGCACAGTATTTATGCGCTGGGTCAAATGGACATATTGATTTCTTTTTTTATTCTTTCGGCGTTGGCTGCCATTCAATTCAAGAGACATTATTGGGCCGTTTCTTCAATCGTGATCGCCGCACTGATTAAAACACCTCCTGCCATTCTTCTTCCGATTTGCATTGTTCTTATGGGAGATCTAAAGAAAAAAATACTATTGTCATTATGTGCGGTTGGGCTTGGCTGCATGATTGTTCTTCCTTTCTTCATCTCTTCTGGATTTTCTTTCTTAAATGCCATCTTATTTTCTCCCAGTGACATTGCGTCATATAGAATATTTCTTTTTTATGGCTTTTACGGCATTTTTTTCTTATCTCTTTTTTTCCTAAAAAAACACTCATTGGACATTCATCACTGGGTCATTATTTTTGCCATACCCCTTCTCCTGTTTTTTGCTTTTTATGCAACGACCATTCGTTACCTCGTTATGATTTCGCCATTATTGATTTTAATTGCCATAAATGTCAGATGGACATGGATTTATATTGTGCTTATGACCCTCAGCATTTTTTATGTACGATCTGGCACAAACTCACTTCAAATGGGATTATTTTCTGCACTTCATCCCACTTTTTTCGGAGGCCTACCTATTATAGATTCTTTTTTAAATTTGTTCGTTCACGTCACCTATCTCAGACAATTTGCATATAAGATTTTTTTCCTCTCTACATTGGCACTAATCGGCCATCTCGGCTATCAACTATTAAAATTTTATTATGATGAAAAAAAATCGATATAAGATCCTGACTATTTTTTTGATCT
>CAZDSE010000047.1:1654-10098 GCA_964507905.1 uncultured bacterium
GGCGTTAAAGCATATCAAAAAAGCCCTCCAACATGGAATTCCGTTCAAGATATTGGAAGCCACAGAATCCCTGAGAGCGTTATCTTAATCCAAAAAGGAACTTCATATATTCAGTCATTTCGCTCACATTTTAATGATCTATTTATGATTGCATTATTTGTTCCCAATCAATTTTTACCCACTGAGGCATGTCATTTTTCCGTGGAAGACGAGACAGGGAAGCCCATCACCCACGCCCAATTGAACACACAGACCCTCATTCCTCCCCATCACTCATTTTATGCCCTCCCCCCAGAAGCTGAGATTACAAATAGTGGATTTTATATGTATATCCCTTTTCCTCCCATTCAAGATTCAAAAGATAAACTGTTTTCCATTAAATTAGAATGTGCATCTCAGGATTTAAAAATTGGGGCGCGGCTGCACCAAAAATATTATGAAGGCTTGTCCGAAGGACAACTCTTCATGAACCATCAACCCATTTCGGGTCATTTGGCTTTTCGAACGTTTCATACATTTGACGATTCTCTTATTGAAATTTTAACCACCATTGGACAGCGTATTTCACAAGATAAAGGCTTTCTGATTCTCTATTGTTTTCTCATTTTAATCGTTTTATGTTCCTTGTTACTTTTATGGTTGAAAAAAGCGTAAGCATCATTATTCCCGCCTACAACGAGGAAAAAGGAATTGCAAAAACTATTGATGCACTTCAACAGTGTTTGACGGCACTTCCACTTCAATCCGAAATTATTGTTGTCGATGATGGATCGGCGGACAATACGGCATCCATCGCCAAAGAAAAAGGAGTTCAACTTATCCAACATCCAACAAATATGGGCTACGGTGCATCCATTAAAGCGGGGGTCAAAGCATCCCAATACGACAATATTTTAATCATCGACGCTGATGGGACATATCCAGTCAACGCGATCCCTCAATTGATCGATCATCTTCCGACATTTGATATGGTGGTGGGGGCTCGCATCACCAAAAATGCGTCCATTCCTCTCATTCGAAGACCGGCCAAGTGGTTTTTAAGTCAAATGGCCAACTTTTTAAGTGATACCAAAATTTTGGATTTAAACTCCGGCTTGCGCGTCATCAAAAAGGATCTCTTTTTAAAGTATGTAAAAATCCTGCCTTCTGGATTTTCACTCACGACTACGATCACTTTGGCACTTCATTCCAATGGATATGCCGTTCATTATTTGCCCATCTCCTATCATCCGCGTGTTGGAAAATCCAAGATTCGTCCCATTCATGATACATTCAATTTTGCTGTGTTGATTCTAAGAACCATGCTTCTTTTTAATCCATTAAAAATTTTCCTCACCGTTGGAATTACACTGATGGGATTGGGGATTGGTCTGCTTTTTTTCAGTTGGTTTTTTCTACCCAAACTTTTGGACAATACAGCCACGATTTTATTTATTGGGGGACTTCAAATTTTGGCCGTTGGCATGATATCCGATTTAATCAATCGGAGAATTGATTGAACATGAAGCTCAATTTTGCCTTTGCGTTGGCTTCTATTTTATTTGGATTACTCCTATATTTAGAGCCTATTGTTATACTTTTGACGCTCATGATCATTTCCTTTATTCTTTTTTTTAGATATTCACAATCTCCAGACAAGTTTAAATTGGCAAAATTACTCGTCGTGGGGGGAATTGTAAGAGTTGTATTTGCCTTTCTCGTTTTTATTTATTCTGGCACCCAGTTTTCTTCAAATCCCATCATTTCAAAAATTACGGGTCACACGGGTGCTTTCTTCAGAGATTATAATCGGGAGGTCATGAATGGGATGGGACTTTCCGATTATTTTCTCATGGAAAAAATTCCCAGCACAAGAGAAGTTCAATTCGTTGCTGCCATTGAGGGAAGAACCACATACCTTCATTCGGGAGCGTATGCACATGCATTCGTTAATATGATCTTTGGTGAGTCGCCATTTAACTTAATTGTTTTTGTAATCTTAAGTTTATGGATCACGGTTCTGACATATCATCTTGCTCGTCTCATTTTTGATCCAAAAACAGCTTATCTTTCAGCCGCCTTGGTGACATTTATGCCCACCATGATTTTATGGCCAACGGTCAACTTTCGAATGACTCTCGGCATTATGGGACTGCTCTTCATCCTCTGGGCACTCATACAGCTGTCGGAGAGGCTTTCGATTCCAAGCCTAATTTCATTGGTGGCGGGTCTCCTCATATTTGATCTTGGTAAAGACAATCTCATTCTACCTCTGATTGCTATTGTATTTTTTATTTTCTTTCTCAATCTTAAAATTCCCAAGACCATTAAAATTACAATTTTTGTTATCGGGATCATATTGATGACGGCGCATCCTCAAATCAAAAATCGAATGAATCCCATTATTCGGCAAATGGCCACTTCGCAACGAGATTACACACAGATTACGAGCGGTCAAAATTATAAGATTTATGATGAGCGTGTATATGGAAGTGATTTTGGCGATTCAAAAGTTGCACCCATGCTATTTATCAAAGCTCTGCCGAAGGGATTAACCTATTTTTTCCTCTCTCCAATTCTTTGGAAAACCAATAATAGCCTTCGTCTTTCAGCATATCCCCAGACGTTATTTATTTATGGAATATATTTATTTGCACTGCTGGGGTTATTGGTTGGATTTCGAAATCATTGGAAATTCATGACATCTTTTTTTATCTTCTCTTCATATTGGATCATACTGCTGGCGCTGTCGTCCGGAAATGAAGGAACAGTGGCAAGACATCGAGAGCTTGTCATGCCTCTATTAATGATTTTGGGATCTGCTGGATTTCTCCAATTTCTCTCTTATTTTGGGCCCAGAAAAGTACTTTCATGAAACCCTCCGTCTTATACATCACCTATTTGGGATTGTTAGAACCCATTCCGCAGTCACAGATCGTGCCCTACCTTGTCGGACTATCGTCAATGGCCAACATTCATGTCTTATCTTTTGAAAAAAAAAATTTCCTTGAAGAAAAAACAACTCTAAAGACTGAAATGGAAAAACTATTCGAATCAAAACACATCCACTGGCATTGGCGAAGCTATCACAAGCATCCGCTCATCCTTTCCTCTTTTTTTGATATCTTTATGGGATTTATTTATAGCCTATTTTTAATTTTTAAATTTTCTATTCGCACTGTCCATGCACGATCCAATATTCCAATCGCAATCGGGTTCTTACTCAAACTATTTCTTCCCATTCGGCTGATTTATGATCGTCGTGGCATGATGGGAGATGAACATATTGAGCAAAGCCAATGGAAACCCACTGGTTATTTATACCGAGGTTCCAAGATTTTTGAAAAATGGACTTTTAAAAAATCGGATGCGATTGTTGTATTAACAAATAGGATCCACCATCAAATCAAACAAGATAAATTGGTTGCCCCATCCACCTCAATTACAACCATCCCATGCTGTGTTGATTTGAGTTTATTTAAAAGCACAGACAAACAAATTTCCAAAGATGATCATTTCATGTTTGTTTATCAAGGGACTCTGGGCACCTATAACCTTGTATCTGAACTTTTCTCCTTTTTCGAAGTTGCACGGAATAAGATATCCAACGCCAAACTTCTCATTTTTTCCCCTCAGATGAAAGCTGTTCAAGATTAACTCAATCAATGCTATCCCCATCGGAAAGAAACCATTCAAATTTCTCATGTCAGCCGAACAGAACTTTCAAATATTTTATGTAAGACACACGTCGGTCTTATTTTTAGAAAGGATTCTCCCACTGCCATTGCTGCCTCTCCGGTAAAATTCGCCGAATATCTGGCCTGTGGAGTTCCTGTTATTTCTTTTTCAATGATTGGAGATTTGGAAGAAGTCATTTCAACCCATTTGGTTGGATCTACTTTTTCCGAGTACAATAAGGAAAGCTATGAGGAAGCAATAAATATGATGTTAGAACTATATAAGGATCCTTTTGGACTTCGACAGCGGTGTAGAAAAACAGCAGAGGATTTGTTTTCGCTAGAACATGGTATCGATTTGTACTCCCAAGTATATAGATCTATAATAGACTATAAATATCCTTCGGGCTCTCGCCCTCAGGATCACTTATGAATATTTTCTTTTTCACCAAACATGATCTTCAATGGGGCAGCAGCCGGGAAAGAATTGGCAATTATTTTGTTTTTTTAAAAAAGGAGGGACATGTCATTCAGGCGCTCTCATTATTGCCCAGACATGTCAGTGAAAGATTTATAAGCCCATCATCCCATTCAGGCATCATGACTCTCTTACTTTCAATTCATTATAATTTTATCCACCGGTATTTAAAATGGGCCTGGTTGTTTTTGAATGCCAAACGTTTTAATCGTATTATCATACAAAAAATCAATCTGCCTTCGTTTCTGATCCAACTACTAAAGTATCGAAATAAGCACATTTTTTTTGATTTTGATGATTTATGTATTGTATCTCGATATGAAAAAAGGGATCTATCTCAAAAATTTTTTCAGAAAAAAAACTTTATCCAGACGTCTGACGCATTAAGACCATATTCTCATGTTATTTCTGGAAATCCAACTCTTCTTAAGATCTCTCATGAAGTAAAACCCATTTCCGAAACAACGCTCATTCCCACTGCAATTGATACTTCACTGTATCATCCACTGGATTTAAAAAACAATACCCCTCTCGTCATCGGATGGACTGGAAGTGGTGAAAATCACTATGAAAATTTAAAACTCTTGGTTAAACCTCTTCAAGCGCTTTCAAATAATCATCCTTTTTGTTTTCATATCATCGGAAGTCTTTATTCAAAAAAAATAAAAGCATTATTTGCATCAGCCAGTTATGAAACAAGATTTACGGAATGGGTGGATCCCAACACATTGGCAACATTAACACGACAATTTGATATTGGGGTCATGCCCCTTGTGAATACACCAGACACGAATGCCAAATGTGGATTTAAAATTCTGGCATATATGGCCAGTGGCGTTGTCCCTGTGGCGTCTCCAATAGGAATTAACTCAGACATCATTCAAGAGGGATATTCTGGATTTTTGGCTCAAAACACAGAAGAATGGATAACAAAGCTAGAAAAATTAATCACAAATTCTCATCTTCGATCTCAAATTTCTAAAAATGGAAAACACTTTGTAGATGAAAATTACAGTTTAAAACGAACCGCTCAACTTTTTGTAAAGACTTTAACGGCAGGCGCCAATCGATAATAAACTCCCTCTGAAATCATCACTCTTAAAAAGCCCCTCATGGTTTTAAGCACTTTCATTTTACTCTTTCCCTGTCTCCGAGAACCATCCAAAACCATTGGAACTTCGGAAATTTTAACATTGGGCAGTCTGCTTAATTTTACCAGAAGTTCTACCATACATTCGAATCCCGGCTGTGCGATGAATTGATCCCCATACGTATGAATAAGTCTTTTTAAGGTGGTCAATCGATAGGCCCGATAAAAAGAGCTATACGTATGAACCCGAATGGGGAAAATTGTTCGAAGTAAAAAATTTGCCATATGACTTAATAATGTTCTAAGCCAAGTTGTTCCTTCCACTCGTCCACCCTTTGCATAACATGACGCCAATGCCACATCGGTCCCTCGGCGGACATGATCCAAGAGTTTCGGCAAAATTCCCAAATCACTCGTATTGTCCCCTTCTTGGGTCACCACAATATCTCCTTCTTTCCCTCGAGAAATAGCGGTCTTAAATCCCAATTTGAATGCAGATCCGACGCCACGGTTTGGATAATATCCGACCAGCTCAATCGGATGGGTTTGTTGGTATTCAGAAATAACACGTTCGCTCTGATCGGTGCTCCCATCATTGACGAATAGAATTAAGTAATCACCCAAAGATTTCATGACATCTGAAATTCTTCGGATCAGCTCAGGAATATTTCTCTCTTCATTAAAAATGGGGGTTACAAAAATGACTTTCATAAACCAATCTCGACTAGACTTTCTGGACCGAGCTTGCCATATTTATTTTTGGACTGAACTTTCAAAAAATTTTGCCCACTATGAAGCTGCCATTTGATCTTTCCGGTTCGCTCCAACATAGAATCACCATCTATTTGAATTTGAAACGCCTCAAAGTTGGGCGTCACTGTTTTGATAAAGACTTTAAACGTTAAAGGATTTTTTGAAACAGGCTTTAAATAAATCTCAGTCAAATTAAGTGTCCAGTATAGCGAATGAATATCCGGAGTCGCTTGCCACACATACGAATGATCGAATTTCTTTGAAACAGGTCCTCCCATTCCATCTGATCGTGTTGATGACCACATTAAATTTGTAGAGATAAGATTATAATCGACCATCGATTGCTTCCAAAGAACATTGGTTTTTCCATACTTATGATATCGTTCATGATATTTTGGATAAACATTTTCGATATGATCATTCCTCAAGTGAATGGCAAATAACGGTCCAAAAATATGATTTGCCAAAAAATAAAACGTGTTTTGCTCAGATGGCTGAATATAAGGTATTTCTTGAGAAGAACTTGTTTCAACCGTTACTCCGAAACTCTGGTAAAAACTAACAACATCCGAAAAAGATTTTACAGATCTCCCCTTCCATACGTCATGAACACCTTCAAAAACCGCATGGAGCTCAAACCAATTTAAAGGAATACTCTCTCTCAAAAATAAAACATCATAATATGGATCCATCATGATCCATTTTTTAAACTGATTTGACCACACTTCGGTCGAGATATGATTTCCCACATAAATTAGCCGCGCGCTGTACCCAAGACTGGCCATGGCTTGAACAAAAAGATGACTTGCCGCAGAACACTCTATGGTTCGTGACGAAGCATCTAATTTTAAAATATCCATGGCGTCAAAAGATTTATTCTTGTATTTGACCATGGTTTCTGGACTGACGGTCAATTTAACTCCCGGTGGTCTAAACCACTGCTGATGAACCCATTTCAGAACTTTTTTGAATTTAAGAAGCTCTGCTGATTCAGATTCGATCAATTGATCCAATTTGGTTTCATTTAGAAACTCCTGTGCTTTTTTGGACTCAAAGGACAAATAATCAAATTGGTAAGGACTGAATATATTTTTTTCATTCTTAAATTGAACCACTGAAATATTTTTTAAATGGGCATCTTGAATAAATATTTCCAAATCTTTTTTAGTCGAATATGAATCTTTGGGAGATTTGACCTGTGGACCGATATTGGCAGTGTGAACCCGACAGATTAGATCATAAATTTTCCCATAAATCACCCGCACATGATGATACCAATATTGCCGGGGTGTTGAAAAGTCTGTTTGTGACGGAAACGAACACGATGCCAAAAAAACACAAATGAATAATTTGAATATTCTACGAGTGACTTTGCTCATAAATATATGTGGTCAACCCCTGAAGAGAGTCCTCGAGACCATCTTGAAGGGCCGTATCAGAGATGGAAACTCCAAATTTTTGTTCAATAAAATTGAAAATTTCTAATATTCCAAACGAGTCTACTATACCACTCTTAATCAAAGATGCGCTCTCATCCAAATGTTGCGATGGCTGTATATAGTTTTTTGAAATAAAGTCTTTCAATGCTCCCTTAATATGATCTTCGGTCATGCATTCCCTCCTCACATACCGTCAAAACCAATTTCTTTTGAGAACGTGCGAATTGTTTTATAAACAATTCATGCAATAATAAAGTAGAAACAATGATGACACTTGCCATATTATCTCTGTAGCTTATCTTTTGAGCCTGCCCCAATCTTAACTTATTCGTCAACCGGCGAACCGACTCAGTATCAAAATACCCCGTATTTTTTAAATTGATGTCAGAAACCAATTCTTTCACATAACTGGGCGCGGCCTCCCCGAAAAAACTTTTTGCATCTGGTGCCGTATATGCAAATTTACTTCGTTTATATATCTCGACCGGTAACTCATTTTTAAATGCCTCACGCAAAATGAATTTATCCCGAAGTCCTCGAACTTTCAGCTGTGGGCCAAAGCGAGCTGCCGCCTGAATTAAGTCTGTATCTAAAAATGGATATCGCCCCTCCACAGAGTTTGCCATAAGCATGCGATCTCCTTGAGAAGACAATAAATATCCCTTTAACAGAGTAGACATTTCCAAATATTGATTTTGTTCTAAAGGGTGCCATTGTTCATATCCCTTGGGAAGAGTTTTAGATAATGTATCGACTGGATTCACTTTCTGAACAACATCTTGCATATCTCTGGAATAGAAGGAACGAAGGGCATCATGATTGCTCCATCTCGGCAAATGAGAATAAAATGGATTCTCTTTATCCATTAGATTTTTTTCATAAAACTTTTTTATAATCATAAAAAATTGCGGCCCAAAATGAGACAGATATGGAAATATCTTCTTAAGCAACAATGGACGTATTGTGGAATTTGGATTTCGACTCCAAAATAATCGAATTTTATGTTCCCGATATGTATCATATCCCCA
>CAZDSE010000048.1:0-1492 GCA_964507905.1 uncultured bacterium
ACAAAATGCCAATGCCCTTTTTTGTCTATTCCAATGAGCAGAGGTTCATATTTTTTTTTGTCTAAGGCTTCAACGACATTTTTGGCAGATAGAATTGAAATTTCATGCTCAACCGATTTCCCACCAAATAAGATTCCAACGCGGAGTTTTTTTGACATAGACAGGATATTGACTTCGTCAATATCCTGTCAAATATCATACAATTATCTCGCCAAAGTTAAAACAGAAATTTTGTCTGCCCCAGAATTGGTCAGCATCAGACTTGCCTCATGAACTGTGGCACCAGTTGTATACACATCGTCAATGATCACAATATGCTTATTTTGAATTTTATCTGAGTTGAAAACTTGAAACGATTCTTTAATATTTTCCTTCCTTTTTTCTCGTGACAAATCTGTTTGACTGGGTGTGTATTTAATTTTTTTTAAGACCGAAACCACCACTGGAATATGTGTCAATTTCGATAGCTCCTTAGCCAACAATTGACTTTGATTATACTTCCTTTCTTGTAATTTCTTTAAATGCATGGGAATGGGGATCAAAAGATCTGCCCCTTTGGGACAACTATCATTTAGAAGCTGGGCCAGTGGCTTTGCCAGTGCAAACTTATTCTCATATTTAAATTGATGAATGAGAGACTTCAAAACTCCATCATATTTCCCATAGGATAAAATCGGATTATCTTCTTGACCATAATATCGATCGATCTTTAATAGACAGGCTTTACATATGAGATTTGCAGATTCTTTTTCACATCCCAAGCAGGCGGAACATGTGAATATTTGTGAAAAAACTTCAAATAATTTTTCAAGCATAATTCATCCTGAGGGCTGAAAGGGAGCTGTTGCGACCGTATCCATTGAGCGAATGATCTACAGTAAATTTTTACCAGTGACTTCCTTAGGGATTGGAAGTTTCATTAAGTTCAAAATGGTCGGCATCAAGTCAGCTAACATCCCATTTTGTACTTTATATTTCTGATTTTCCATATTTGCCACATAATATAAAGGAACAGGATTTGTGGTGTGCGCCGTATGGGGCTCACCCGTTGCATAGTCAATCATTTGTTCAATATTTCCATGATCTGCGGTAATTAAGAGATGCCCGTTTTTTTTATTCACGGAATTTATGACTTTCGCAACACACTCGTCTATCACTTCTACTGCTTGAATGGCTGCTTTCAGTTTTCCCGTATGTCCCACCATATCGGCGTTCGCGAAGTTTGCCACAATAAATCCAAAATCTTTTTTTTCGATCCCATCTATTATCACTTGCGTAATTTCTCTGGCACTCATTTCCGGCTTTAAATCATATGTTGAGACTTCCCGGGTAGATGGAATTAAAACGCGCTCTTCTCCGGGGAATACTTTTTCTTCCCCCCCATTAAAAAAGAATGTGACATGGGCATATTTTTCGGTTTCGGCCACTCTCAGTTGGGGAATCTGATTTGTGGATAAAACTTCTCCCAAGATATGAGCCAGCTTTGAAGGAG
>CAZDSE010000048.1:1502-10040 GCA_964507905.1 uncultured bacterium
CATACTGAGTCATGCACACATATTGGCTAAGTTTTGGAACTGTTTCCCTCTTAAATGGATTAAACCCCTTTTCAGTGAATGCTCTGGTCAACTGTCTTGCCCGGTCGGCTCTAAAATTAAAAAATAATATCACATCGTCATCAGAAACTTTTCCTTTTTCATCGATAATGGTTGGCAACACAAACTCATCGGTTTCATTTTGAGAGTGTGCTGATTCAATGGCTTTAAGTGCGGAATTTTCTTTTCTGCCTTTTGAGAGAGTTAAGGCATCATACGTCTTTTGAATTCGATCCCACCGAGTGTCACGATCCATCGCATAATATCTCCCCGTGACCGTTGCGATTTTTCCCATCTTTTCGCTCGCAATAAATTCTTCGAGTTGCTGGATATAGGTCACACTGCTTTTGGCCATGGTATCCCGACCATCTAAAAAACAGTGAATATAGACGGATGGCACATTTTCTTTTTTGGCCATTTTGATTAAGGCATATACATGTTCTTGATGGCTATGCACTCCTCCATCGGAAACAAGTCCCATGAGATGGAGCTTAGATTTTTTTTGCTTTACAAGATCAAACGCCTTTAGAAGTGTTG
Source organism: uncultured bacterium (assembly GCA_964507905.1). Taxonomy (GTDB): domain Bacteria; phylum Bdellovibrionota; class JACOXK01; order 2-02-FULL-40-11; family 2-02-FULL-40-11; genus CAZDSE01. Next base: position 2,097 of record CAZDSE010000048.1, read on the forward strand.
GATTTTTAAAAAAATCACCATCCCGAATCGATTTACTGATCCGGGTTAAATCCTGATATACGATTCGGCCCGCCCCAATATTGGTATGCCCCACTTCAGAATTTCCCATTTGTCCCTGCGGAAGTCCAACAGCTTCTCCACTGGTTTGAATCAAAGACCGGGGTCCTTGCTCTAGCGTTCTCAGCGTCGGTGCATTCGCAAGCAAAATCGCATTTCCTTCTTTTTGGGTATTCAAACCAAAGCCATCCAAGACAACCAAAACAACGGGTGGTTTAGGCATGATGATAGGGCAAGCCTTGCAGTATCGAATAAGCTCGATAGACCTGTTCCATAATGACCAAGGGAACAAGTTCATGATTCATCGTGAAACTGGATAAGGAGAGCGTTAAGTCCGAACGGACCGGTTGAGGAATCCCAAAAGGTCCGCCAATAATAAAACTCACATCTTTGACTTTCTGAGTCGTTAGCCCTTGCCATGTTTTGGAAAACGATTCCGATGTAAATTGACGTCCCTTTAGATCCAAAACAATGGTCATTGTTTCTTTCTCTAGTTTTTGCAAATGTGTCTTGTAATTTTTTTCATCTTTGGGCTCAATCAAATCAATATCAGCATACGGTTTTATTTTATCTATATAATAACAAATCCCATCTTTCACATGAGGGGCTCTCACTTTTTGATATAATAAAAATGTAATATTATTTTTTACCATAACTTTGAAAGTAGCTCTTTGGAATTTTGATCCGTGGAGCCGCATGCCACAATCCTTCTATATCATAAAACTCACGCACATATTCAAAAAAGATATGAACCACCACATCGTTAAAATCCAATAGGATCCACTTACCTTGTTGATACCCCTCTAAACCCAAATTGTAAATCCCCTTTTCTTTCAGACTTTTGATCAAATGATCGGCAATGGTCTGGGCATGGGTAATCGATTGGGCAGAACAAACAACAATATAGTCGTTTAACCCTTGCCAAGGACGTACATCCAAAAAAACAACATTAAAGGCTTTCTTATCCAGCGCCCATTTCACACAAAGTGAAGCTATTTGTCGTGATGTTTTAGACCGTTTGGCCACTTCGGCTCCGGTAGAGATTGTGGTTTTGGATATATTCTTCGACTGATTTCGAAACATATTTTGAGAATGATTCTCCATGAAGGATCATTTCTTTTAATTGCGTAGAAGAAATATGAATTAAAGGCAACTGAATTAAAGAGATTTGATGCCCCGTAAAATGTTGATAGACCTCACCATCTTTGATCGTAATGAACTCTTTCAGTAAGGGTCCCTCCCCCAGGACATCTCTCAATGGCTTTAATTTGTATCCTGGACGACTGACCACCAGCAAATGACAACTCGAGAAGATCTCTTGAATATCCTTCCATTGATGAATTTCTGAAAATGCATCGCTGCCCAAAATCCAATAAAGTCTCGAGTCGCGAGACAAGATATTTTTATAGTGCCGAATCGTGTCGATGGAATAAGACACCTCGTCCCGTTTTAATTCATATTCAGAAACTGAGAAAAATGGATACTCGGAGATGGTTTGGCGGATCATTTCCAGTCGATCTTCTTGAGGTGCCAACTCATTTTTTACTTTAAAAGGAGAAATTCGGGCTGGAATAAAATAAATGTGATCCAGATTCAGTTTCTCGCGAATTTCAAGTGCAACTTTCAAATGCCCCAAATGTATTGGATCAAACGTTCCACCAAATAGTCCTACTTTTTTATACCCTTCAGGCATGTTAACCATTCAATTTACTCATTGTCATGTCGACCAATTCTGACACATTCTGCGATCTCAATGCAGAAATCGTGACCACATCATACCCTTGTTTTCTAAACTTTCGCACCATAGATAACGGAGTACGTTTTAATAAATCGATTTTATTTAAAACAATAATTTGGGGTTTCTTGGTCAATTTTGTATTGTATTTTTCCAGTTCATGATTAATTTTTTGAAATTCCAATTCCGTCTCAATATGCGTCGCATCCAACAAATGCCAAAATAGTCTGGTCCGCTCGATATGCTTCAAAAACTTTATGCCCAATCCCGCTCCCAAATGTGCTCCTTCAATAAGTCCGGGTATATCTGCGATGGTAAATCTTTCTCCATTTTTCTGAAGTTCCACGACTCCCAAATTTGGGCTTAAGGTCGTAAACGCATAATCTGCAATTTTGGGTTTGGAGCCTGTGACCTTTGAAAGGAGAGTTGATTTTCCCACGTTTGGAAATCCAATAATGGCCACATCCGCCAATAATTTAAGTTCAAGCAATATCTCTTTTTTTTGCCCACTTTCTCCCGTTTGTGAACGTTGCGGTGTTTGTTGAATGGAGCTTTTAAAAAAACTATTCCCTTTTCCCCCGCGCCCTCCTGCAAGCGCAATATATTGCGCACCATCTTCATTCAAATCCACCAACACTTCTCCCGTTCGTTGGTCCTTTATGAAAGTTCCCACCGGTACATGAATCTTTAAATCATCTCCATTGGCACCACTTTTTTTCTGACCCAGTCCCGGTTTTCCAGATAGCGCCTTGTAAGATCTTTTGTAATGAAAATCGAGGAGTGTGGTCATATTTCGATCGGCCACAAAAATAATATCTCCCCCTTTTCCGCCCGCTCCTCCATCCGGTCCTCCTCTGGGGATATATTTTTCTCGCCGAAAACTGACACACCCCTTCCCACCAGACCCAGACTCAATGGAAATAATGGCTTCATCTAAAAATTTCATAGCATTTAAAATTTAGGAAAATAATTAAGATTAAGCGAGGGGATAAACACTGACACGTTTTCTTTTTTTATCTAACCGCTCATATTGAACGCGACCATTGATTCTTGAATACAACGTATAGTCACTGCCACATCCAACGTTAAAACCAGGATGGATTTTTGTACCCAGCTGTCGAATTAATACTGCGCCGGCTTTGACCACTTCACCTCCAAAACATTTGACTCCACGACGCTGGCCCTGACTATCACGCCCATTGCTACTGCTTCCTTGACCCTTCTTATGTGCCATACAATTTACTCTTTCTTTTTAGACTTCGTGGGTTTTGCCACTGTGCGTGCCGTTGCTTTTTTTACTGCTGGCTTTTTAACTTCACTTTTTTTGGGTCTTGCCACTAGCGGAGCAGCACTCGCAACTTTTTTGGGTTGTTTTTTGACGGCTGGCTTGGCTTCCACTCCAGTTAAACCAATCTTATCCACTCTGAGCCACGTTAAATCTTGTCTGTGGCCCATTTTACGACGGTATCCTTTTCTTCTTTTCATCTTATAGATGATAATCTTGGGCCCTCGATCTTGACTTAAAATCGTGCACAATACTCCTGCTTTTTCCAAATATGGGTTTCCAAGCACCGTTGTCTGATCATCCTTCACCATTAAAACTTTGGACAAGACCACTTCATCTCCTGCATCACCTGGCAAGAGTTCAACCGTTACTCGGTCACCGACATTTAATTTGTATTGTTTCGAACCTGTTTCAACTATGGCATATGGCATAATGATAACCCTCTAAAAACCTTATCTTATATGGATTTTACGCTGAATAGTCAACGCCTTTCTTCGGAATCGTTTTCTTCTGGATTATCTTCCGGATTTTCTTCCTGACTCTCATCTTGAGATTTATCATTAGATTCATCAGACTCATCATTAGACTCATCTTGGGGCTCATCTTGGGACTCATCAGACTCATCATTAGATTCCTTTTGAGATTCGTCTTCAGCCTCTCCTGGCTCGTCTTCATCATCCCTGTGGTCATCATCGTGAACTTCATTCAGCTCTTCGTCATCATCAATGTCGTCCTCATTGATTGTGACGTCATCCGTTGACCCTTCATTCACAATGGGCTCGGTGGCACCGGGCTCATCAGACTGAGTAACCCCCTTCATTTCAAACTGTTCAATATGAAAATCATTTTGAGGGACAATATTGATCCTTTTATTGACCATCTTTTCCAAACGATGAATCGATTCAATTTCTTCTTCCTCAAGTAGTTTTGCAATATCCGGATGAACCAATAGATCGATAATCCTCGCATTATAGTCGCCATGGGATTTTTGAATTTCTCTAAAAATCTCAAAACAAATCGTGCCCTTGCTCTTTAAGTATCCCCTTCCCTCACAGTAGAAGCAGGGACTGCAGAGCGTCTGAAGCAGACTTTCTCGCGTGCGTTTCCGAGTCATTTCGATTAAACCCAGTTCAGAAATTTTTAAAATCGAATTTTTGGCCCGATCTTTTCGAAGCGCGTCGTCAAAAGAACGATAGACTCGTTCACGATGATGGGATCTTTCCATATCAATAAAATCAATAATGATAATCCCGCCACAATTTCTGAGTCGCAACTGATAGGCAATTTCCCTGGCCGCTTCCATATTAATTTTTAAGATTGTCTCTTCGAAGTCCCTTTTGCCGACATACCGTCCCGTATTCACATCAATCACCGTCAATGCCTCTGCCTGATCGACAATGATATATCCTCCGGATTTAAGCCACACTCGGCGTCCCAACGCTCGATTGATTTCCATCTCAACTCCGTAGGTATCAAAAATGGGCTCTCGTCCCTTGTAAAACTTAACCACGCGTTTTAACGCAGGATTAAAAATATCCAAGAATCTTAGGATTTGTTTGTGTTCCTTTTTAGAATCAATAATGATTCGATCCACGTCATCGACAAACATATCCCGAAGTGTTCGAAGAACAATATCCAACTCTTCGTGGAGACATGCCGGAGCAGGAACTTGATTGAGATCTCTTTCAACCCCTCTCCAAATTTTTAACAGATAATCAAAATCCGCCTTCACAATGCGTGACTTCTTATTTTCACACGCTGTCCGTACAATTACGCCCACATCATTTGGACAAATGCTTTGAATAAATTCTTTGAGACGTCTTCTTTCTTTGTCCGAAGATATTCGACGCGAAACCCCCACGTAGCGAAATGTGGGCATTAAAACCAAGTTTCGTCCCGGAATAGACAAATGCATCGTCAATCGAGCTCCCTTGGTCCCAATTGGACTTTTGGTCACTTGAACCAAAATTTCTTGCCCCTCTTTTAAAAGCTCACCAATATTGGGAGGAGGCCCCCTTCTAACACGTCTGGACCTCCCTCTATATCTGTTGTCTGGCATTTGTTGATGGGGTGGTTCTTGCCCCCCTTCTGACATGGGCTGTCCATCAGCTGATTGATGAATCGGCTCTTCCATCAGATCTACCTCTTCTCCCTCATCAAATCCTCCCAAGCGAATTTCATCAGGAGATAATGCGGTCGTTTGATCTGACAAAAAAACATCTCCGGCATACAAAAAAGCCGCTTTCTCCTGTCCAATATCCACAAATGCGGCCTGCATTCCAGGCAACACCCGGGATACTTTTCCCTTGTAAATATTTCCAACGATCCCTTTGTCTTGTTCGCGCTCGACATAGAGTTCGGCCACGGTCCCTTTTTCAATGAGAGCGACACGCGTTTCTTGATCAGTGGCATTAATAATCAGTTCATTACTCATAAAGACTCCTTTTTCATAATTCGACTGTATAAATTTACGAGGAAAATCTTATGTGCGACTCGTTATACGGCACACGAAGACTTTTTAGATGTGTCCTTACAAGCCGGTTTTTCACACCCGTCTTGTGATTTTTTTGGAGAAGATTCAGTGGACGAATTCTTTTTCGCATAATCGGTTGCATACCATCCGGTTCCTTTTAGATGGAATGCACTTGTCGAAACAAGTTTTTCAAGAGTTCCTCCACATTCAGAACAAACCTTTTTGGGTTTTTCGGAGATCTTCTGAAAAAGCTCAAATCTTTTCTCACATCGTTTACAAATATACTCGTAAATTGGCATACGTTTTAAACCTATTTTTTAATCAAAACACTTTGATTTAAAAAAATACTTCTAAAAAATTATTACCATACCCATCCCAATAAATCAATGGCCAGATGTCTCAAATTCCCGAATCTTTTGGTAGGTTTCATCCGTCACCGGAACGGTCATGGGAATAAAATTCCTTGTATGATCAACCAGTTGCGAGATTTCGAGCATCACCTGATCGGTAAGTTCTCTTAAAAGTTCCTTGGTCACAGGGACATCATAATATCGGGATAAATCGATCGGTTTTCCATAGCGGACGGTGATTTTGACTGGCTTTGGAATGGGAAGGGTTTGCCCCCTTGGAACCGCTTCAGGGCATAATGCCCGCCCTGTACCTGATAGTCCCACGGGTACAATGGGAACTCTGGCTTTGAGTGCCAGACGAATCACTCCTGTTTTTCCTTTCAAAAGTCCCGTCTTTGGTTCTATGGCAGACCGTGGAATTTCTTCTTCGGCAGGGATGGTCCCCTCCGGAAAAATAGACATGAGATGCCCTTTTTTTAATAAATCGATAAATGTTTCCAAAGCCGCGTCATCCCCACCCCGCACCACGGGATATGCTCCCCCTATTTCCATCAGAGGTCCCAATATTGGAATTTTAAAATTCTCTATTTTTGAAATAAACGTCACCCGCCTCCAGGCACAAATTCCCACAAGTGGCGGATCCAAATAACTTTGATGGTTCACCGCCAAAAGAACGCCTCCAACTTTCGGAATATTGGAATGGCCAATAATCTCTAACCTAAAATATAGTTTATGGATCGTAAATAAAAGGACTCGCGTCACTCCCCGTAAGAGTGTTGTTACCAATTCTCGCAATCCCAAAGTTATGACTATCCGATTAAAAATTCTAAATACCCAATCTATAGCCCACGCAATTTTAAGAATGAGCTTCATAAAATATCAAACGAAGACATATGGCCCAAGTCTTCGTCCCAAATCACATCCACCCCTTCGACCTCTGCGCGGGGAGGTCCCCCATGACACCAATTCATTAATTTTTGGAGCGCCTTAAAATCGCCTTTGGCATAGACCTCGACTTGACCGGTCGGAAGATTTTTAACCCAGCCTTTGAGAGACAAAGATTCTGCGAATTCCCGAGTCGTCGACCGAAAGAAGACGCCTTGCACTCGACCCGAAATAAACATGTGAATGGACTGATGTGTTTCCATTAGGATCCTAACATAAGGGGCAGCACCCCTTTTTTGCAACAAATTTCATCACGGTGACTGACACCTTGCACATAATTTCATCAGGGTGACTGACACCTTTTGAGCAGTTGATCTTAACGGACCCCGGTGCTATATAACGATCCTTCATTATGGATCATTTGATTGAACAAATTGCCGAACGGGTCAAAGAACGTCTTTTAACGACCGGGCTGCAAAGTTTATCTCAAAGTTTATCTAAAGACATGCCGATAAGAGAAATAGAGATTAAGACAGAAAAAACGTGGAGTAAATCATCCAATTTATTAGGTCACCCCATGAAAGAAATAACGCCTAAAAAAGAATTCGACATTGCTTCCATTATTGACCACACGCTTTTAAAACCCGAGGCGGGAACCAAAGAATTAGAAAAACTGTGTAAAGAAGCCATTGAATATCATTTCGCCACAGTGTGCGTAAATAGTTCCAATATCGCTTACGTTGCAACCCTTTTAAAGGGATCCAGTGTAAAACCCATTGCAGTGGTGGGATTCCCGTTGGGCGCTGCATCGACTTCATCTAAAGCATTTGAGGCCGAAGAGGCAATTAAAGCCGGCGCTCGGGAAATTGATATGGTCATTAATATTGGTGCTTTAAAAAGTCGAGATTACACACTCGTCATCTCGGACATCATTAAAGTCGTTGACGCTTCCAAGCCATATCCCGTCAAAGTGATTTTAGAAACCGCCTCGCTTTCCGAAGAAGAAAAAATAATTGCCTGCGTTTTATCGAAGATTGCCGGAGCTGCCTTTGTCAAAACATCCACCGGCTGTGGCTCGGGGGGGGCGACGATTGAAGACGTTAAGCTCATGAGACGAATTGTGGGACCAGACATGGGTGTGAAAGCCAGTGGTGGCATT
>CAZDSE010000049.1:0-4514 GCA_964507905.1 uncultured bacterium
ATGGACTCTGTTCAGCTTTATTCAAAGACCAGACTTTGCATCAATTTATAATAAAATTACCGTAAAAGACAAACGTACCACTCTTGAAGCAAATGAAATGTTCAATATATATTCTTCTGTGATTGCAACTGCAAAGGTCAGAGGAGACATTGCAGAAGTTGGAGTTTATATGGGAGGAAGTGCAAAAATAATCTGCCTGATGAGAGATATACTTGGAATAAATAAAAAAATACATTGAATATCAGTGTCAGCCAAAGAAGGACGGTAATCAAAACTGGAATGAGACTAAATTTGAGCAGCCATAGATGCTGACGGATAAATACAATGGCGTCCCAAATAGAAAAAAAACCGGATTTAAAGTCTAATAAGAGATTCTTCACTCGCTACGCTCGTTCAGAATGACATATATCGATGTGCCATTCTTAGACTTTGTATATCACAAATGTCTTTGGTGAAAAAAGGAATTGTGCAAGTGGGTAAGGTGGGTGGAAGGTCTTTGGTGATTCTATGAATCATTTCTTTGTCCCGTAAAGCAATGGCCTGGTGATTTTCAAATATTTTCAAATATCCGATCGATCCGTGGGATGCTTTAAGTAATTCATATTCTTTTTTTTCGGATTCTGAGAGCAATATTTCGGGAGTGACTCTGTTAAAAATAACACCATCCAGAGAAACCCCGATACTTTTTAGATTTTGATAAATAGATGTGGCATAAGAAGCTGTCAGGTGCTCAGGACTGGTAATTAAGATAAAGGCGGCATCCGAACTATTTAATATTTCTTTGACTCGCTTGGTTCGATCCCTAAATCCGGCATAGATACCCTCCAAGTTAAATAAAAATTCTGAGAGATCATGAAGAAGTTGGGAGCCGGTTAGTCTTTCAATGGCTTTAAAAATCAGATGTGAGCCAGACGTAAAAATCTTTAATCCAAACTTTCCTCCCTTGAGATAAGGTGTAAAAAACCACTTTAAAATTTGGTCATCCAAAAATCTGGTCAATCGATCGGGAGCTTCTAGGAAACTAAATAAGTGTTTTGCAGGAGGCGTGTCCAAAACAATCAGATCATATTCTTTGGATTCATAAAGATCATAGAGCTGCTCGATTGCCATATATTCGGTGGTGGCGGCCATGAGCGAAGACATGAGGTGATAGATTCGATTCTCAAGAATTTTCTTGGCGATTTCTTCACTCGGAGCATATTTTTGGATCATGGAATCAAACGTCGATTTGGGTTCCAGCATCGTGGCATAGAGGGGAAGGTCATTTGTGACCTGCCATTTTTTTTTGGATTTAGAATCGGATGCTTTCATTCCCAAAGCGCTGGCCAGTCTTTTTGCGGGATCAATGGTCATGACCATGGTTTTATTCCCAGACTCAGCCGAAAGGAGGGCGAGTGACGATGAAAGAGTCGTTTTCCCGACGCCGCCGCTCCCAAGCATCACCACCATTTTTTTAGACTTAAATAATTTTTTAAAGTTAAGATTCATATGGAATTTGGAAAGATTCAAGTGGTATGGTTTTTTTTAAATATTTCAGATACTCCTTTTGTGAGTCAATACGGGTGGTATATTCTAAAACAGCCTGATCCATTTTTTCTTTAAGACTTTTGAATGAAGCATAGATTCCCGATTTCTCGGGAATGACATATTCTGCAAGGACTTTATTTAAAAATAAAGTGCCGAGGGGGAGTCCTAGATTTTTTAGGTCTGAGTACAATTCACACGTTTCTTGAACGGGCAGTTCTTGAAGTAGGGTGACCAGATGAATTTCAGTCGTCTTGGGAGATAAAATTTTATCATAAATTTCTCTGGAGTGTTTGGCGATGGGGCCAATTTGGCTAAGCTCGATAAATACTTTTGGAGATTTAAACAAATAAAGACTATGTCCTGTGGCGGGGGTATCCACGATGATTGTGTCCCATCTGGATTGTCTTCCTTTTTTTTCTTGGTCTAAGTAGAAAATCTTTCCAAGGACTGCAATTTCATCTAGGCCGGGAGCGGCATCTAAGAAAAAATGCATGAATTTATTTTCAAATAGCCAATGGTAGATTTTTTCAAATTTAAGTTGCCTCACCAAATATTCTTTTAATGCCGCTCGAGGAGGGATCATCATTCCATCTATGTTTGGAGCCAAAGAGGATGGGCTGTACGTTAGTTTGTTTGTCTTAAAGAACTGACACAAGGTTCCGTTGGGATCCAAATCGATTAGGAGTACTTTCTTTTTGGCTTTGGCAGCTTCCTGGGCCAGCATGGCAGCCAAAGTTGATTTTCCAACGCCGCCTTTGCCCGTAATAAAATTTATTTTTTTGGCTAAGAAATAATCTTTCATAAACCGATAAGTATATTTGGAGTATCACAGTATGAATCCTAAGGATATAAAATTGATTTCTGGTAGCTCTCATCCGGCATTGGCCCAAGAAATTGCCAGGCTTTTAAAGGTGAAGCTGACTCCCATTACACTGACACGGTTTCCGAATGATAATTTGTTCTGCCGCATTGAAGAATCCATCCGAGGAGACGATGTGTTTATCATTCAGACCTCAGCCAAACCAGTCAATGATTCGCTGATGGAGCTCTTGATCATGATCGACGCGGCAAAATTCGCATCGGCGGGACGGATCACTGCTGTACTTCCATATTATCCCTATGTTCGTTCAGATAAAAAAGACCAGCCGCGTATTCCTGTCACGGCCAGACTGGTGGCCGATATGCTTCAAATTGCTGGCGCAGAAAGAATATTAACGATGGATTTGCATGCCCTTCAAATTTTAAGTTTTTCCAGAGTGCCTGCGGATCAGCTACTGGCGGTGACGGTCATTACGGATTATCTCAAGAAAAAAGACTTGGCCAATAGCATCATTGTGTCTCCAGATGTGGGCGGGTTACATCGAGCACGTTTTTATGCCAAGAAGCTAGAGCTTCCGTTGGCCATCATGGATAAAAGAAGAGATAAGTCTGGACGAAAAGTGAAGATGGGCGTGATTATTGGAGACGTCCGGAACAAAAATGCGATTATCATCGATGATGAAATTGTTACGGCAAGCACGTTGCTAGAAACTGTGCAAGTACTCTTGAAATCCGGGGCCAAAGATGTGTCTGCAGTGGCCATCCATCCTGTGATGACGCCTCAAGCTCAGAGAAAAATTCTTAAATCCAAATTGAAAGAAGTGGTGGTTACCAATTCAGTTCCCTTTAAATCAAAATCCAAGCGATTTAAAGTTCTATCCGTTGCGTCGATCTTGGCCAAAGCCATTGAACACGTTCATCTGGGTGCTTCAGTCAGTAAACTCTTTAGTTAGCAGAACGTTAACGATTATTTGTCGATTGGCATCAATTTTTTTCCATTTCACGCCGAAGAGATAAATGAGTGGCACAGGAAGGGAAGGAAATATGAAACGAGGGTTAATCGGATTGTTGGGTGTTCTATGTTCCATTAATCTTTATGCACAAATAGAGGAAGTTCCCAATAATCCTTTGGATTTTCCATATGTGGAAGGGCAAATATTGGTTCGATATTTGAGTCAAACCACACCCGAAGCCCGAGATCAGATTCGGATGCAAGTTTCTGATGAGCCTTCCGAGCAAGATTATATAGTTCCAAATCTAGAATTGGTTCGCCTTCCGGAAGGTCAGAGTGTCCAAGAAGCTCTTGAATATTTTAGAAATATACCTGGGGTGATGTATGCAGTTCCAAATCATTTGGTAACGATCGTTGGAGGAAATTTTCCACCCCGACCCTTCCCAAATCCTGATCCAGATTTGGATTACAATGATCCATTCTTTGATCGAAGTTATGGCATTAATTTAATCGGATCTCCAAAGTCATGGAAAGAATTTAGTATGGGAAACCGAGAAGTGATCGTGGGAATCATTGATACGGGAATCGATTATCTCCATGAAGATTTGGCTGCAAACATGTGGACCAATGGAAAAGAAATTCCGGGCAACAATATGGATGATGATGCGAATGGATTTATTGATGATGTCCATGGATGGAATTTTAATGAAAACAACAATAATCCATTTGATGACAATCGCCATGGGACACATGTGGCGGGTACGATCGGAGCTTTGGCGAATAATGGAATTGGTACGATTGGGGTCAGTCCCAAGGTGTCTCTCATGGCCTGTAAATTTTTAAATAAGGACGGGTGGGGACGAGTGGACGCTGCAATTCAATGTGTCAGCTATGCGGTCAAAATGGGAGCCAAAGTTTTAAACAATAGCTGGGGTGGTGGTGGATTTTCTCAACCGATGATCGATGCTATTAAAATGGCTGAGCAAGCTGGGGTTCTTTTTGTGGCCGCTGCAGGAAATTTTAATAACAACAATGATCAAAAGCCCTTGTATCCCGCGAGCTATGAGATACCCAATATTATATCCGTCGGTGCGACGGACAGCAGCGATCAAAAAGCGGGTTTTTCAAACTATGGGAAAACCACTGTGGATTTAAGTGCGCCCGGAGTGGCCATATTTAGTACGCTCCCCAACAATCTCTATGGCAGTCTCAATGG
>CAZDSE010000049.1:4524-8182 GCA_964507905.1 uncultured bacterium
TGTGGCTGGGGCTGCGGCATTGATCTGGGCATATAAACCAACACTCAGTGTCTATGCTTTGAAAGATTTGTTGTTAAGTACAGTGGATCCAGTTCCGACTTTAAAAGATATTTCCGTATCTGGGGGAAGGCTTAACGTCTATAACGCGATGGCATTTAGTTTATTGTCATTCTGATCGACTATAAAAAGCGTACAGTTTGTCCTGAAGAGACGATAGCGATAGCGTGTCTCAAAGGACAAACTGTACGCTTAATATGGTATATAAAATTACTTCTTATCGCCTGCTTCGTACTTCGATAACTTATTTTTAAGTTCAATGACTTGCCCTTGTAGATCCGAAATTTGTTCATGCAATTGAGAAACTCCGGTGACGGATTCAATCTTTCGTTGGATTTCATCTTTGACGTGAACGATTTCACGAACGCCTGTTTTTAAAGTCTTTTGAAAAAATGTGGTAAGTGATCCCCCATTTCCTCGAATAATATCTTTTAAGACTTGAATGGGCAAAACTGCTTTAGACTTCCGTTCAGTTTCAAAGATGATCTGAGTTAAGGTGGAAGAGGTGATGTCCTTATTGGTTCGATTATCGACGACTGTGACGTCCTCGCCTTTTTGAATCATTTCAGCAATATCATCCAGAGTTACATATCGACTTGTGGAGGTATCATACAGCTTTCGATTCTGATACCGCTTAATGTTTTTTACTTTTTGGCCCATGATTTAGAAAAACCTTAAGGAAAGAACAGTCATAAGTCAAGTTAAGGTTTACCCAATATCCACCGATAAGAATAGTGAAGGAAATGGCGGAAGTGTATGGGAATCGAACCCACCGCAGGCACCTTTAACCGTTGTCTGCCGCTGGATTTGAAGTCCAGGAAGACCACCAGAGCTTAGACACTTCCACCAGTAAGTTTTAAACCATGATGCAACGGCTTATCAATATTCTATTTTTGGGACTTGTCGGATTCGTTCTATATCAAAATGGGTCTTTACTGGTCCAGAATTGGCAAGTGAGACATGTGGCTCTTGAGCGCCATGCGGGATCGTTGGCTTCTGAAGACATGCCCCAGCCCTCTGCCTTGATCACCAAATTTAGAAAACTAAAAGAAGACTTAAAATCACAGAAAGCATTGTATTATTTTACACTGGGAGAAATGGCGAGTCAGAATGGCAATGTCACCGAAGCCATTGAGTATTTTAAAGAAGCCATAAAATTAGATGCAACATCCGCTCATCTCTATGCACGTCTTGGAGAAGAATATTTAAAACGATCGGAATTTCAAATCGCAATCGAGCATCTCAAAAAAGCCGTTGAACTCGATTCCGAACATTTTAATGCCCATTTGCTGTTGGGAAGTGTGTATGCCGCAACAAAAGAATATGACAAGGCCGAAAAACATCTAAAAAGGAATATTGTCCTAGAACCTGAAAACGAAAAACCCTATGTGGTGTTATCTTCGCTGTATTCAGAGCAAAAAAAATTTTCCGATGCCATTGATATGTTGGATCAATTGCTAAAAATTGATTCCCAGTCATTTTTGGCCCACTACTATTTGGGACAAATTTATTCGGATCAGGGTCGTATGACCAAAGCCATTCGGGAGTACAAGCTGGCCTTAAAAGCCAATCCCTCTTTTTACTCTGCTGCCATTGCTCTTGGCCTCTATTATGAAACGCGGGACCAAGTGGATCAAGCGGTAGAAGTGTATTTGGGAGTTTTGGATAAGGGAGGATCCCATCCGAGACTTTTGCGACGGGCCATTCAACTCCTCATGGCCAAAAAAGACTATCCACGGGTGATTAAACTCCTCGAAGAATTAAAATTTCAAGAGCCAGATGATTTAAATAATCGCGTTCGGATCGGGCTTATATATTTTGAAATCAAAGAATTTGAAAAGGCCAAATTGGAATTTGAAGAGCTTTTGAAAAAAGAACCGACATCCGATCGTGTTCAATTTTATTTGGCTGCCATTTATGAAAAATTGGAAATGAAAGAAAAAGCATTAAATCTTCTCGAAAAAATTCAAGAAGGATCGACATTTTATATGGATGCGGTCAGCCATCGCGTCTTTTTGCTTCGTGAAAATAAAAAATATGACCAAGCCAAAAGGCTGGTTCATGATGCACTTAAGAAAAATACGGCCCAAAATCAATTGTACGATCTTTTGGCGTCCATTTATGAAAAAGAAGAAAAATACGATGAAGCCATTAAGATTTTAAAAGAAGGAATAGAGAAATTTCCCAAAGAAGAGCGGATGATCTATTACTTGGGATCCATTTATGACAAAAAAGGGGATTATGAATCCGCCATTTCTTGGATGGAAAAAATATTAAAATTAAATCCCAGACATGCCGATGCGATGAATTTTATTGGGTATACGTATGCCATGCATAACATGAAAATGAATGAAGCAGAAAAATTGATCAAAGAAGCGCTAAAAATCAAACCCGGCGAAGGATATATCGAAGACAGTCTGGGATGGTTGTACTTTCAAAAAGGCCAATACAAAAAATCTCTTGTGATGTTGGAAAAGGCAGCGAACTTGAAACCAGAAGAAGCCGTCATCTTAGAACATTTGGCAGATAATTATATTAAGCTTGGAAAATTAGAAAAAGCATATGAGTTTTATCAAAAAGCGTCCCAATCCAATCCCGATAAGAAGACATCTGATTCCATTCAACAAAAAATTGATTCTCTGAGCCGCGAAGAGATCATTAGAAAACGCTTCCCTGCCGTCAGTCCTCAGTAGTAATATCCCATCTATGTGTGCTGGGCGTTTTTTGCTTATTACCCTATTGCTGGTTGGATGTGCCACATCTCCCAGACAAATGATATCTGATGTGAAAGTTGATGATGCTCTCAAGCACAATGTAGATAAGATATTTTCTTTTCGCGGGGGAGGAAAATTCTTAATCAAAGTGGGAGATCAAGAAGGATCTGTAGAAGCATTGATTTTGGCGGAAAAACCTGGCAGTGTTCGTCTTGAAACGGGAAATTTTTTAGGATTTCCTGTATCTGTTCTAACCATGTATCGGGGTCAGTTGACGTATTATCAAATTGCGCATGAAAAATTTTATGTCGGAAAATCACATCTCATTTCAAAAATATTGCCATTTGAAATAGAAGAAAAAGATTTTTTGGGACTTTTATTCTTTCAAAAGAAAACAGTGGACCGATTTAAGAACCATCCCACGCTGAAGTTATCCATTCATGAATTGAGAAAAGATGAGAAGCTAAATTTGTATTATCCGGGCGGATTTAAGATTAAGCACAAAAAGAAAGGGGATTATGTGGAAGTGATGTGGGAAGAGTTTGACTTAAATGTGCCTCCCTTTTCCAAGGAGCTTTTTCATTTGGACCCACCAGCTCAGGCTGATCGCATTGTTCTCAAGTCAGCCACCCGTCTTCAGGGGGTGATGGAAGATACGTCACAAGAGGAGATTGAAGAAGGCAAATAGTGCTTGCTTTCAATTCCAGAGTTCGATAAAAGTGCTTGAAATTGCTTGTTTTTTTGGACTTCTCATGCCAAAATAAATGGCTAACTTATGAATATGATTTTAGAAGTTAAAAATCTAAAAACCTCATTTTTTATTGAAGAAGGTGAATTAAAAGCCGTAAACGATGTGACATTTACCATCGAAAAAGGAAAAACCTTAG
>CAZDSE010000049.1:8192-10025 GCA_964507905.1 uncultured bacterium
CTCCATTATGAGGCTCATTCAAGAGCCGCCTGGGAAAATTGTGGGTGGAGAAATTTTGTATCAAGGGAAAGATTTGGCCCAGCTTCCGTTGCACGACATGCGGGACATTCGGGGGAATAAAATTTCAATGATATTTCAAGAGCCGATGACGTCTTTGAATCCAGTATTTACCATTGGGAATCAAATCGAAGAAGCCATTGCGCTGCATCAAGATATAAGTCCAAAGGAAGTCAAAAATAAGACTGTTGAGATGCTAAAGCTGGTTGGGATTCCTTCTCCGGAAAAACGCGTGAATGACTATCCCCATCAAATGAGTGGAGGAATGAGACAGCGAGTTATGATTGCCATGGCGTTGTCTTGTGAGCCGGAAATTTTGATTGCCGATGAACCTACCACGGCACTGGATGTGACGATCCAAGCCCAAATTTTGGACCTTTTAAATAAGCTTAAAGAAGAAATGGGTATGTCGATTATGATTATTACACATGATCTTGGAGTTGTGGCCGAGATGGCCGATAATGTCATTGTTATGTATGCGGGAAAAATAGTTGAAGAGGCGTCAGCAGAAGAAATTTTTAGTTTGCCGCTTCATCCGTACACCTATGGACTTTTAAAATCCATTCCATCGATGCAAATGGCTGGGGGAAAAGTGGAAAGACTTTGGGCGATTCCAGGAATGGTCCCCAATATTTTTGAACTAAAGGGCGGCTGTCCCTTTGAGGAGAGATGCTTCTTACGCATGCCTCATTGTAAGGAAAAAGAACCAGAGCTCTTGGAAGTGAAGCCCGGGCACTGGGTCAGTTGTTTTGAATACAAAAGAATGGAACATCGATGACACAAGAGAAACTCGTAGAAATTAAAAATTTGGTAAAGCATTTTCCTATTAAGAAGGGTCTATTTTCGAGAGAAGAGGCCAGTGTAAAGGCAGTTACGTCTGTATCTTTGGATATTTATAAAGGCGAAACATTGGGGCTCGTTGGTGAAAGTGGATGTGGTAAATCGACATTGGGAAGATCCATCATCCGCCTCATTGAACCCACATCTGGACAAGTCATATTTAAGGGAGAAGACATCGTTGGATATCATTCTCAGAAGTTGAGACAAACCAGACGACATATGCAAATTATTTTTCAAGATCCGTATGCATCATTGAATCCCAGAATGACGATTGGAAATATTATTGGAGAGCCGTTATCGATTCATAAGCTTGTAAAGTCCAAAAAAGAAAAAGTAGATAAGATCGCAGAGCTTCTTCATGAAGTGGGACTTCGGTCCGACATGATGAACCGATATCCCCACGAATTTAGTGGAGGGCAGCGGCAACGAATTGGAATCGCCAGAGCCATTGCATTAAAACCAGAATTTATCGTCTGCGATGAACCCGTGTCGGCTTTGGATGTGTCGATTCAAGCCCAGGTGATTAATCTTCTCGCTGATCTCCAAGAAAAATTTAAGTTAACGTATTTATTTATCGCACATGATTTAAAAGTTGTTGAATACATCAGCAATCGTGTGGCGGTCATGTACTTAGGTGAAATCGTAGAACTGGCCAAAAGCGATGAAATTTATAAGGAACCCATGCATCCATATACGCAAGCGCTTTTGTCTGCGATTCTGGTCCCGGATCCCAAAGCCAAAAGAAATCGAATTATTTTAAAGGGCGATGTTCCGAGTCCCATCTCTCCTCCGTCGGGATGTCCATTTCATCCGAGGTGTCACTACAAAATCGAAGACCGGTGCAAAACCGTTCATCCCAAACTTCGCGAACTTAAACCCGGCCACTGGGTGTCTTGCCATTTGGCGAAGTGAAGTTATTCTAAGTTCCTAGTCCGG
>CAZDSE010000050.1:0-4131 GCA_964507905.1 uncultured bacterium
CGCGAGCGAAATGTACTTCCCAAAATCGAAAAGGCTCTTCAAAAAATTGATGCAGGTGACTATGGCATTTGTGAAAGCTGTGGAAATGAAATTGGGATGAGTCGATTAGAAGTTCGACCCTTTGCGTCATTATGCATTAAGTGCAAAGAGGAAGAAGAGCACACCGAAAAGCAGTACGCTCAGTCATAAAATCTAATAACTGATTTATCCGCTAAAGTTCGTATCCATGTGGGCCGAAAGGATAGGTAGAGGCCGTAAACACACATGGATGATCAAGAAAGCTTATTAGACTTAAAAGACGTTCAGATTCCAGAGACGATGCCACTTCTTCCCGTCCGGGATATTGTTGTGTTTCCATATATGATATTGCCGCTTTTTGTGGGGCGAGAGGCCTCCGTAAAGGCGGTTGAGCATGCTCTGGTCCATGGCAAGGTCATATTCCTGGCTACTCAAAAGGATATGGCAGATGAAAATCCTGCTCCAGAAGGCATCTATCCAACTGGGACTTACGCCATGATTATGAGGATGAGAAAGCTACCGGATGGCAGAGTCAAAGTGTTGGTGCAAGGTCTCGGCAAAGGAAAAATTACCAAATATTTGGAAACGGATCCATTTTATAAAGTTCGATTTACCAAACTCGATGATGTCATCACCAAAAATGAGACCCATACCGTGGTTATGGAAGCATTGGTTCGGACGGTTAAAGAACAAATTGAAAAATTGGTATCGATGGGGAGAGTCTTTGCCCCGGATCTTTTGATGGTTCTAGATGAGATTTCTGAAGCTGGAAAACTGGCGGATCTCATCGCATCAAATTTGGGACTCAAAGTGGCAGATGCCCAGCGCATTTTAGAAATTCAAGATGTGAAAACTCGGTTGGAAGAAGTCAGTCATTTAATCGCAAGAGAACTGGATGTGATTTCAATGCAAGCCAAAATCCGATCTCAAGCCAGAGATGAAATGACACGGTCACAAAAAGAATATTTTTTAAGAGAACAATTGAAAGCCATTAAAACCGAATTGGGCGATCTGGATAACAAAGAAGACGATATTGATGAGCTGAAGAATAAAATTAAAGCGGCCCAGATGCCAAAACCAGTCGAAGAAGAAACTTTAAAGCAAGTGGGACGACTGGAACGAATGCACCCCGATTCATCGGAGTCGAGTGTGGTTCGAACGTATATTGAGTGGTTGATTGACGTGCCTTGGTCAGCTCACTCTGAGGACAATATCGATATCAAACGCGCAAAAGAAATTTTGGATGAAGATCACTTTGGCTTGGATAAAGTTAAAGAAAGAGTCTTAGAGTTTTTGGCTGTCCGAAAATTAAAAGACAAAATGACAGGCCCCATTCTTTGCTTTATGGGACCTCCCGGTGTGGGGAAAACTTCCCTTGGAAAATCGATTGCCCGAGCGATGGGACGAAAATTTATTAGAGTGTCTTTGGGGGGCCTGAGAGACGAAGCAGAAATTAGAGGGCATCGAAGAACGTATGTGGGGGCGATGCCTGGAAAAATCATTCAAGGGTTAAAGCAATCGAAAACCAATAATCCCGTTTTTATGTTGGACGAGATAGATAAATTGGGGAGCGATTTTAGAGGCGATCCCGCCTCCGCTCTGTTAGAGGTGTTGGATCCAGAGCAAAATTGTAATTTTGGAGATTTGTATTTAAATGTGCCCTTTGATCTGTCCCATGTTTTATTTATAACAACGGCCAATTTGTCTGATCCCATCCCTCCGGCACTTCGCGATCGAATGGAAGTGATTGCGCTTCCGGGGTATACCGAAGATGAAAAAGTAAAAATTGCAGAGCGCCATTTGATTCCAAAACAATTTGAACAAAACGGAGTAGATGCAAAGCAACTGACCATTACTGAGGATGCTTTAAAAACCATGGTGCGCAATTACACGCAAGAAGCAGGGCTTAGAAATTTGGAAAGAGAAATTGCAAGCATATGCAGAAAAGTGGCCCGAAAATTTGCGGAAGGATATAAATTGGCCATTAGCGTGGACTCACGCAATATATCCGAATATTTGGGAATCCCTAAATTTTTGTCAACTGAAGAACAAGAAAAAAATGAGATTGGTGTGGCAACTGGTCTTGCATGGACGGCATACGGCGGAGAAGTTCTCTATATTGAAGCCACTCAAATGAAGGGAAAAGGAAAAGTATTTACGCTCACGGGACAATTGGGGGATGTCATGAAGGAATCCGCCCAAGCGGCGTTGAGCTTCATTCGTGCCCATGACAAAGAATGGGGTATTCCAGAAGATTATTTTGAAAATCATGAACTTCATATTCACGTCCCAAAGGGTGCCATTCCCAAAGATGGACCATCGGCGGGTGTAACGCTGGCCACGGCATTGGTTTCACTCATTACCGGACAAGCAGTTCATAAGGATGTTGCCATGACGGGAGAAATCTCGCTCACCGGAAAAGTATACCCGGTCGGTGGAATTCGAGAAAAAGTATTGGCGGCACTGAGACACAATATTAAAACGTTGGTCATCCCCTTTGCCAACAAAGACGATCTCAAAGAAATTCCAGATGATGTCAAATCCAAAATCAAGTTTGTATTTGCCCAAACACTTCAAGATGTTTTGAAAGAAGCTCTTATCTCTTCTAAAGAACCCGCCCGCCAAAAACGAAACGGCACCAAAGATCCGTTATTGGAAAAAGCAGCTTAGTTGTTCCTACGACTTTACTTCCTTCACTTCACACACCAATTCACCCTTAAATAACCGAATAGAGAGTGTGTCTTTTGGCTTGACTTGAATAGATGAGCAGATGATGTCACCGGCGGCGCTATGGGCGATACTATAGCCGCGCTCTAGGATAGATAAAGGGTTCAGACTTTTTATAAGAGATTCTAATTGTTTTAAGATCTGGAGTTTTCTTTCCAAGGTGAGTTTTACATAGGTATGAAGGAGCGGAGAGACTGTTTCAAAGCGAACTCTCATTTCTTTAATTCTTTGAGAAATAACATATGTCATTCGTTCTTGAAGATCCGAAAGACGAAGAGCCAGGTCTTCGAGCCTGCGTCTCGGATCGACAAGATGACCTGAAAGCTGCGTGAGTTTTGTTTCCAGATTCGAAATGCGTTTCAGATAGGATTGTCTGAGTTGAGAGAGTAAATTTAAAATATGTTTTTGGAGATCCACTTTGTTTTTGATTACAAGTTCGGCGGCTGCTGACGGAGTGGGGGCTCTGAGATCGGCCACAAAGTCGGCAATCGTAAAATCTACTTCGTGACCGACGCATGAAATAATGGGGATATTGGAGGCATAAATGGCTTTGGCCACTTGTTCTTCATTAAATGCCCAGAGATCTTCCAGTGATCCGCCTCCTCGACCCAAGAGAATCACTTCATGTTCTGCCATTTGGTTTACGGTTTGGAGGGCGCTTACAATTTCTGGTGCGGCTTTATCTCCTTGAACCGAAACAGGGATCAATAAAATTTCTAAATTGGAAAATCGTCGATTTAAAACATTTAAAATATCCTTAATGGCTGCACCTGTGGGAGATGTGATGATTGCTATTTTTTGAGGAAGATATGGAAGCGGCTTTTTATGTTCGGGATTAAATAAGCCCTCTTTGGACAGTTTTTCTTTCAGTTGCTCAAAACGCAGCTGAAGAGCTCCGAGACCCACAGGCTCCATAATTTCTATGAGCAACTGATAATTTCCTCGAGGTTCATATACGGTAATACGGCCGCCACAAATGACTTCCAATCCATCTTGAACATCAAATTTCAAATATTGGTTTTTAAATTTGAACATGACGCAAGTCAAAAGAGACTGCTCATCTTTGAGACTAAAATAATAGTGGCCAGAAGAGGGAACCTTAAAAGAAGAAATTTCCCCTTTGACCCACACGGTCTCAAATCCTGTTTCAAGTAATGTTTTTATGTCTTTGGTCAATTGGGAGACGGTTAAGATATGTTTCCCGAGAGAAGGAGAAGGTCTTGTCTTCTGAGTTTCCTTTGTCGTTTCCGGCGTTGTTT
The DNA here is from genome assembly GCA_964507905.1 of uncultured bacterium. GTDB lineage: Bacteria > Bdellovibrionota > JACOXK01 > 2-02-FULL-40-11 > 2-02-FULL-40-11 > CAZDSE01. The sequence goes on from CAZDSE010000050.1 coordinate 4,005, forward strand.
CGACCATGAAGGTCAAAATATTAGAATTGGATTAAAAAAGCTACTATCTTTTCAGAAAGGTTTTGACTTAGAATATGGGCATGAAAATGCTCTTTAAACTTCTAAAATGGCCATTTAAATTGATTTT
>CAZDSE010000050.1:4141-9980 GCA_964507905.1 uncultured bacterium
TTGGCTCTGGCTTTGTATGGAGTGGGGCATGTTCGATATCAGGGAATGCCTATTTCAACGCATGTTAGCCAGTGGGCCTTTTCGCAGTGTCCAACCATAAAGCGAACAGCCAAAACCGAAAAGATTCTAACTCCGAAAGAAGCCATTACGGCTTCAGAAGAAAAAAGAATTGAAGAAATTATCAATACGAAGGGACAAAAGTAATGGCCGAATGGTGCTGAATGGTGACAGGCACTTTAAAGTGCCTGTCACCATTCAGCACCATTCAGAAAACCTTACTTTGTTTTTTCGCTAGTTGTACTGCCAGCATTGCCGGAAGATTTGGATTTTCCGGATTCTCCTGCTATATCAGCGACACTTCGGGATTCGCCTTCATCGCTTTTTACAGCAGAGCAAGAGATGACTTTTTTGCTGCCGGTTGCTTCCGAAACAGTCACTGCTTTCTTTTTCTTAACATCTTTAGAAGCAGCGAATGCATGGAATGCAAATCCAAACAGCGCTAGCACAACGATCATCAGACTCAGTTTTTTCATATGTCCTCCTTATTACGATACTCTTTAATGCACTCGGGACTACATATAATTGTAGTCGTACCTATTTCTACTGCAATGGCTGTACCAAAAGCAGGGTGCAATCGTGCTGTTAATAAATTAATGAGCTTTTTCAATATGTTAGATTCATTTCTCATCTTCTTTTAATCTTTCTTTTTCTTTCGTTTAGAGTCTATTTTTTGTCTAGCTGTTTTGGTTTTATCTACTGCCTGCGTTGCCATGCTTTAATTTCCCAATCATTTCCAAGTATTAAGTTGTCTTTCATTTCGACTACTTTTTAAACATCCCCTTTGTCTAACGTTTATATCCTTTGTCCCCAGGTGGCTTATGATGTCCTAAGGGACGATAGCGCCAGCGTGTCCATAGGACATCATAAGCCACCTGGGGGACTCAGGATTAAATATTCAAACTCACTCCCGCTGGCCGAATGATGTCCAATAGACTTTGGAATGCAGATGTCACTTCTACGGCGATCTTTCTTCCGGCGGTGCTCTTTACATTCGTAATCTCACCTGAGGCATTGTAGCTCACAATAATCGAACCCACGCCTTCTTGTGTAATTTTGGTGGGTTTACCGAGCTCGTTATAATCAAATGCAATTTTTTTGCCCGTTTGATCGGATAAAAGTTTTATCCGTCCTTTGGTGTCGTAAAATAATTGCACCGAAAGTTTTCTGTCTTTGTTGTCTGCAAAGGCCAAGTTTCCACTTTTGTCATATTTATATTCGGTGACATCCGATTTCTTTGTGGAGGCAAAAAAGTGGGTCACTTTGGATACCTTTCGAAATGTATTGTCGTATGCCAGTGCAATGGAATCTCCACTCGGTGTGACTTTGCTTTTTAACAATCCATCCGGCAGATACTCGAAGCGTGTGACTTTTCCATCCCGATTGATGCTGAGAGGCTTTCCACAGCATGGCGTATAGGTTGTTTCTGTTCGGACTTTGTCAATCACCGTTGCAATTTTTTGGGTATAGCGGGATCCATTGTCTCTCATCCCAAACTCATATTCGTATTTATCGACGGTGGTTGCGACATTGGGTTGTTTTCCAATTTCTTTGGTCACAACGACATTTAGATATTTATCCGGATTGCCCTTTGTGTCGTACATATATGCTGTTTTTATATCTTCGGGACCTTGATGAGAGATAATGCGATCTTCATCATCATAGCCCATGATTTCCTTTTGACCTGTGGGATATGCGACTTCGAACATGTGGCCGTTTGGTGTATATTTATGGTTGAACTCAAAACCCGCTGCATTCTTGGCCATGATCAGATTCCCATCTTTGTCATATTTAAAGAGACATTTTTGTCCGAGAGGCGAGGTAACTGAAGCCACTTTTTTGGGAAGTTTTGCATCATACGCGAATATCATCTGCCTTCCCGTCGTGTCGGATATCTTGACCAAACGATCTTCTTTGTCATAGTCAAGTTTTAAATAGTTTTTATTGGTGTCTTCTCGTCGGACGAGTAAGCCACGATCATTAAAGAGCTCTTTTTTTCCATCGCCAAATGTTCGAAGCCAAGAGGTCATTCCATTTGAAGATTTCACTTTTTCCAGTGTCTCGGGTCCCCGATCGTTGGAAAAAAGTTTTGTATTCCACGCAATGTCATTTATGATTTTGTGTTCGCGAGCCAATTTATGGCGAAGCTTGGCGTCTTTCATCAATGATGCTTTTAATGTCTCTGATTTCGCCGCTGGAGGAATTTTTTCGTATAGTTTTTCAATAAAGGATTCGATATTTTTTTGGCCAAAATCTTTGGGAGTAAAAGTTGTTTTAAAACCTCCACCAAACTCAGTAATTTCTACAGTTCCTTCTGGTGTGACTTGGAACAACGTATCAAAATTGCTGCCCCACTTATTGCCAAAAAGGCCTTCATATCGTGACATGGAGTTAAATGATCGTTCCAGTGTTAGGCTATATCCATGTCCAGGGACTGAAAAATCTTGATACGAGTGGTTAATGTTTCCATTTTGGACATTGATGACACCTTGGGCCATGGAATTCGATAGCCCCAGGGTGACTGCAAACCCCAAAATCAAACTGACATCTGTGAATTTTTTCATATATTTCCCCCTTTTTTAACCTACATTCTTATCGACAGCTCAGCCAGAAAACTTAAATTGAGAACTTAAATCTGAATCGTGACCACTTTTCGGATGACGAGAGCGCCGATCGTGAGAAGGCCAATCATAATGGCCAGGAGAACATAGCCTGGGATCGTGGTGAAGAGAGGCTGAAGGTGTCTTGGATCCAGTAAATAAAGGACCAACATGAGTATAAAGGGCATGGCGGTGACCACCATTCCCTGAACTTTTCCTTGGGTCATCATGGCAGAGATTTTATTGGTCAACTTCAAACGTTCGCGGATGGTGTAAACAATCGTGTCAAATGTTTCGGCCAGATTTCCGCCGGTTTCTCTCAGGACAATGACGGACGTGACAAACATTTCAATGTCTTCTGTGGGAATCCGATTGACAAAATTTTGGAATGATTTTTCAACAGGGACGCCCAATCGTTGTTCGGATAAAAGTAAATTCATTTCTTGCGACAATGGATTTGGCATTTCTTGGGCCACGATTTGAAGTGTCTGCATGAGACTTAAGCCCGAACGCAAAGAATTCGCCATAAGTGTTAATCCATCCATGAGTTGTGCATTAATTTTTCGGATGCGAGCGTTGGTGAGTGCCTCCATGAGCGGACGTGGGATCTTAAATCCAGCAAAGATCCCAATGAGAGCCGCCAAAAGGCCGAGTCCAACATTGGGCAGTAACAGTGCAAAGAAGACGAGTCCCAGGAGAAATGGTCCCAATATGAGCACTCGAAAGGCGAGCTTGGGAGAAGTTGTAATGAACATGAGATCGAGTTGGCTGGCCACCCATTTGGCATTTCCAACCGTCATATTTTCAATGGACTCGTAAGAATAAAGACAGACGACAAATGTTAAAATGCCAATCAGAAGTAATCCAATCAAAAATAGGGGGGACATAATATTATGACTTCTCCTCTGTTACTCTTTCTCTGGCCGGTCTGATTTACGTTTGCCAAAGAAACCCTTGGGGACTCTCAACCCTTTTTTCTCAAGTTCAAAAATAAATTTGGGAACGGCTCCGGTCAGTTCATATACTCCAATCACTTTGCCTTGGGCATCTACGCTTTTTTGTTTAAAAATCACAATGTCTTGCATGGTGATCACGTCTTTTTCCATTCCAGTTACTTCAGAAACATGTGTAATTTTTCTGGTTCCGTCGGAAAATCTGGATATTTGGACGATGAGATTTACCGCAGACGCAATTTGCTCGCGGATGGCTCTGGATGGCAAATCCATCCCCGCCATCATGACCAGTGTTTCAAGACGTGACAAACAGTCTCTCGGATTATTGGCGTGGACGGTGGTGAGGGACCCGTCATGACCCGTGTTCATGGCTTGAAGCATGTCTAAGGCTGCACCGTCCCGACATTCTCCAACGACAATCCGATCCGGTCTCATTCGAAGCGTGTTCCTCACGAGATCTCGAATGGTAATGGCTCCAGAGCCTTCAATATTGGCCGGGCGTGTCTCAAGCCGACACCAATGGGGCTGAGTCAATTGAAGCTCGGCTGCATCTTCGACGGTAATGATTCGTTCATTATCTGAGATAAAAGATGAGAGCACATTTAATAGGGTTGTTTTACCAGTGCCCGTTCCACCGGAGACCACGCAGTTTTGTCTCGCTTGAATGGCGGCTCTTAAAAAATCAACCATGTCTTCGGTGATGGATCCCAACCGAATGAGATCGTCAAATTTAAAAGGTGTTTTTGAAAATTTCCGGATCGTAATCATGGGCCCTTGAATGGAAAGGGGAGGAATAATCGCATGGACCCTGGATCCATCTGGCAACCTGGCATCACAATACGGCGTTTTTTCATCGATTCGTCTTCCCAAGGGAGAGACGATCCGTTCGATAATGCCCAACAGTTGAGAGTTCGAAGTAAACGTCAGATTTGATAATGTAATTTTCCCATTTTTTTCAATATAAATTTGGTCTTTTCGGTTCACCATAATTTCAGTGACGGTTGGATCTGCGAGCAATACCTCAATGGGCCCTAAACCCAAGGATTCATCCAAGATTTCTTTAATAAAATGTTCTGTTTCGCCTTTGCTCCCAATATAAATTTTATCTCTTTCAATGATACTCAAAACGGCTTGTCTGGTTTTCTCTCGAAGAAGCGCTATTTTTTTGGGATCGCTTCCGGTTTCTGTATCTAATTTTTTTAAATCCAATTCAGAGGTTAGTTGTTTTAAAATTTTCATTTTGAGTTGCGTTCTTGGATCCTTGGGCAATTCTTCTTGGGAGAATCGATTATAGATCTGAGGCTTGGTTGGGCTTGAAACCGGCAGGGCATCTGCAGTCCCTGTGGCCTTTAATTCAACCTCTCGGTCAATTAAATGCGCTCTTGAAATAATTTGTCCTCTTTCCAGAATTTTTTTGGATCGGATGATTTTGGTGAGCTGTAAAATATATTGAGATCCAATGCTTTTGGGATTTGACGATACCAGAGCAATTTCCGCATCCCCTTTCTGGAATGCGGGATCTTTTGCAATGGCTCCCAGAATATTACATCCCAATTGCTTTTTGATCAGCAGGGGATCAATTTTGGTTTCTGGCTGGTAATGATTTAAAACCACATAAACCAAATCCTTAGGTACGACTTGAAACACAGAATCTAGAATTTTCTTTGTTTCATACAGCAATTTTGCTTCGCACTCCGTAGAGACCAATATTGCAGAAGAATGTTTTAGAATTTTTTTGGTGTCTTCCGTAATTTGAGATGGGCCGTCTATAAATAGATAACCATCTGGATTGGATTCACGCGGATCAAATGCCGAAGGAGATAGGACTTTGGCGTTCAGCTGGTCGATTTTAAATGAAGCCGCCAGATTTTGGGCAAGGGTTGTCTTTCCACTCCGTGGAGCACCCAGACACGTGATAACAAATGGACCACTACTCATTTTAGTCTAAACTTCCTTTTTAGTTCTTCCGCACCTTCGGATGCAGATTTTAAGATCTCTGGTGTAATAAACACGATGAATTGACTTTTTTGATTTTGAAATGATTTGGATCGATATAAGTTAAATAATAAATTTTGGTCTTCACGAATATTGGGAGGAAGTTTATTGTAATTGGTTGCCATGTCATTTGACACGAGCCCTCCCACGGCTGCACTTTCTGAGGATGTGACGATGAGAATCGTTGAAAGTTTTGTGGAGCCCAAGAGAGGTGCCCCTTTCTCAGAGAGTCCC
>CAZDSE010000051.1:0-9948 GCA_964507905.1 uncultured bacterium
TTGTTTTGGATGATGAAATTCAATAAAAGAAATTCCCTTTTCACGTGCCAATATTTTTTCTCTTTTATACTGCATTTGTCTCATTCGATAGGTTTTTACAATCCAATAAAATATTGAGTCTTTTGAAAAATAAGCATTCAGAAATTTTTCATGATTACCATTACAGCATTCTTTTTTTGTAAAGACCCGAACCGTAGTTCTTTTAAGCGCTCGGTACGCTATAATTCTTAAAGGATAATTTAACCAAACAATATGAGTCGCTCGCTCAAGTATAAGATCTCTGGTTTCTCTGTGATTGCCACATGTTATCCAATGACTCCCTGTAACTTTCTGAGAAATGCTTTTTTGAAACTGCTCTTTAGATACCAGCTTCCAACCAGGAGACCAAAAAAACTGATCTTGCTCAAAATATGGAATTCCTGTTTTTTTGGAAATGAGTTCTGCAAAGGTCGTTTTGCCAGAACAACTAACCCCGACAATTGATAGTCTCAAGGGTAACTCCGGATTGAACTTTTCGCCCATAAGCCAAAGACACACACAGAATAAGAGAGATGAGGAATAATCCATTCATTCCCAAAAGAACCTGAAAAATATTCTCATGAAAAAAAGAAATGGTGCCCAATTCAAGGATCGAAAGTCCAGCAATAATATAAATGAATTCAAACTTCGCAATGGCGATGAAGTAGTTCACCAAAATATGAATGACAGACATGGACAACATGGCCAGAGCGTAGAGTCTCAAATAAGGAACTGCGGCGACGGCTTCTTGCTTTCCAAAGAAAATTAAAATTGCCTGAGCGAAAAATAAAAATAAAAGAAACCCAGATCCAGAAACAGCCACACAAAACAGGAGTGCTTTATTCAAAAGAGCCTTTGAAGATCTCTTCAAGGCCAAATTTTCAGATGCCAGAGGGAACATGACGGTGACGATTGATAGTGACAAATAAAATACAGATTTTCCCAAAATTGATATCGTCGCATATAACCCTGCTTCAACCGCGCGGTCTCCTCCGCCTAAATAGTGTTGAATCAGAATGAGATCCATGGACAAGATAAGCGATAACAGAGAATACGATACAAGACTGGGTATAAAAAATTTGACCTTATCCAAAAATCCAGTGGTCGTATTTTTATTAAAACTCCAAAAAGAGTGTGTTTTTATAAACATCCCCAGTAAAACAATCCATAATGTCAAAGCCATGATCCATAAAATGTGTGACAAACTATATGAGTGCATCATCAACAAAATATATGCTCCTCCCCATTTAAAAAAACCAAACAAAAACATAATGCTTCCAACCCATAGAAATTTTTGGGTTCCCTGGAAAAAACCAGTCAGCCCATAAAAAAAGATGTTCCCTATAATGAGAAATCCCAAAGTGGTAAAGACATGAGAATCGGACACATGAAAGAAAGTGGCCAAGTTATTTTGAAAAATAAACACACATATCAGAAGACCCAATGAACCAACACTCAATCCTTTCATGGTCTGCGAGAAAAATTGCTTTAAATTTTCATACTGCCCCAGAGCGTGATATTCAGACACATATTTTGCAATCACCATTTGTAGTGTCGTAATGGGTATGGCCAAGACCATATAAAAGGTTAATAGGGAATTTAGGAGTCCATAGTCCGCCTTGGAAAGTGAATGGGACATTAAATACTGAAATAGGAAATGAAAAAAAGCGCCCCCTTGTGTCAACACAAAGACGATGGCACTTTGCCTAAAAAAAGGATCTGACGTTATTTTGCCCAATATCTTCAATATTCTGTCCTTCTTATGAAAGGGGTCTGTGTGTCCTGAAGAGACGATAGCGATAGCGTGTCTCAAAGGACCCACAGACCCCTTTCTCAAGAATGTTCAATTTATCAAAGACATCTGAGGGCGCAATAGGAAAGAAACCGACTTGCCCATATATAGGGCAAATGATACGAATAAAGTTTAATGAAAGTTCTACATTTAACAACCCATTTAAATACGGGGGGAATTACTTCCTATATTTTTAGACTGACCCAAGGTCTTCAATCAGAAGGGATTGAAGTACAGGTGGGCTCAGCAGGAGGAGAATGGTCTTCTGAATTCACAAAAAGGCATGTCCAACTTCACCAGTTGCCTCTCAACACCAAAAGTGAGTTGAGCCCCAAGCTTTGGATATGCTTCTGGAAATTAAAAAAAATGGCCCCAACAGAAAAGTGGGATCTCATTCATGCCCATACACGGGTTACCGAATGTCTCGCGCAGTTGTTGTCTGCGTCTTTACATATCCCCTATGTCACCACGATTCATGGGTTTCATACTCCCCATTTTGGGCGAAAATTATTTCCCTGTTTGGGACATAAAACAATTGCGATTTCACATCCTGTTGAATCTTTTTTAATGGATCACTACCCTTCATATGCAAAACGCATCACCACCATTCATCATGGCCTTACGGATGAGTGGCTGGATCCCAATTATGTATCCAATGAAAATCGGGAAAATTTTAAAAAGAAAATTGGATTAAAGCCGTATCCAGTCATCGGAAATATTGGAAGACTCTCTTACGAAAAGGGCCATGTTCATTTGATAGATGTTGTAAAATATCTTTGGGAAGAAAAAAAATTTCGTGTCCAACTTTTGATTATGGGGGACGGCAATGAAAAATCCGCCATTGAAAAACGAATTCAAGAGTTAAATCTACAAGAATGGGTATTTTTACTGGATCCTCAAAAATTTCCCCAAACTGCCATGTCTTGCATCGATATTTTTGTCTCATATCACGTGGGGCCCGAAGGATTTGGATTTTCACTTTTGGAGGCCATGGCCATGAGGAAACCAGTGGTGAGTCGCTATCTTCAAGGCGGAATGGCAGATATTTTGGAACATGGGAAGGAAGGTTTCTTGATCCGAGGAGGCACCATCGAAAATTTTTCTGAAAAAGTCTATGAACTCTTAATTCGCCATGATTTGAGAAAACAATTTGGAGAGGCCGCCTTTCAAAAAGTGTCCAATCAATTTTCTTATCAAAAAATGATTCAATCCACAGTCAATGCGTATAAAGAGGTTTTTGTGAGATGAAGCGATTCAAAAAAATTCTTTTGATTTCTACGATCGCGCTCAGCGTGCTCATTGGTTATGTCGTCATCTTCCAACATCATCCGCCCATCCTCATGTATCACAGTATCGCTCCCAACGATTCAGGCTCTCTATTGGTCGTTGCCCCGCAAATCTTTGAAGATCAAATGGAGTACTTATCTCGTCATCAATACAAAGTTGTTTCCTTAGATGATTTTTTGGATGCGAAAAATAGTCGAAATATGCTGGCCCTCACATTTGACGATGGATATGAAGATAATTACTTGTATGCATATCCGATCTTAAAAAAATATCAGTTTCCCGCTACTATTTTTTTGGTCACCGATTGGATCGGTAAAAAAGGATATCTCACTTGGAACCAAATTGAAGAAATGGAACAACACGGAATTTCATTTGGCAATCACACCGAGACACATGCCTACTTGCCGTCAATGACAGATCCTGACTGTAGAAAAGAAATTATATCCGCCCAAACGATGCTACAGAAAAAAATTAGGCATCCATCTTCCGTGTTTTGTTATCCCTTTGGAGCGTACACACCAGCTCTTCAAACATTTTTAAAGGACTTTGGATTTAGAGCGGCCCTGGCCACAAGCATTGATGGAGAATCAGCCTTAGATGATCTCTATGCATTTCGTCGAATTCGGATTTCAAACTCAGCTCAACTTCCATTTAATTTTGGATTTAAAGTGTCAGGATTCTATGCTCCTCTGCGACAAACCCAACGACAAATAAAAAAACTTAAAAAAAATGTTAAATATCTCTTCTAATTCTAAAATTGTTGTATTCGCCCCCAATTGGTTGGGGGATATTTTGCTCATCACCCCTGGACTACGGGCATTGAAAGAGCAATACCCCTCCGCAAAAATATCGTGCATTGTTCCGCCCAGTTGTAAGGATCTCTTAGAAAATCAGCATTGTGTCGATCAAGTCATTCCACTCTCCGATCGATCTTTATTTGGAAAATGGACTCTTCTGAATACATTAAAAAAACAATCCTTTGATGTTGGAATATTGCTTCATCGATCCAATACGCGGGCCAGAATTTTTAAATGTGCTCGCATTCCCAATCGAATCGGATATGCGACGAAGCAGCGCACGCATTTACTCACTCACTCTTATCCTGAACCTTCAAAAGATCTTCATAAAATGGATTATCTATTGGATGTATTTAAGCAGATGGGAGTCCGCTCCATTCCATCGACTTATGAATATACTCCTCCACATTTGTCCTCCAAATTTCCATCTTGCGAACTTCCATCCCAGTTCATTGTTTTTCATCCAGGCTCCAACTGGAAACCCAAACGTTGGCCCACACAGCATTATGTTACACTTGGAAGATCTCTTATTCGGAAATATTCTGTCCCAATTGTGATTTCGGGTTCTTTAAAGGATAGACCATTGGCGAACGTTATAAAAGAAGAGATTTTTCGGGACCATCAAATCTCGGCCCTTCAGAATGACAAGGTCATCAGTTTCACTGGGAAAACCTCTCTTCAGGAACTCTCAGGACTTCTTTCCAAAGCCTGGTTTGTGGTATCCGGAGATACAGGCCCTCTGCACTTGGCGGCCGCAATACAAACTCCAGTCATTGCATTATTTGGTCCCACGTCTCCAATATTAAATGGCCCTCGGGGCAAGGGACCCATTAAAGTGCTTTGGAACAATCCCGAGTGCTTCTCTTATCCATGTTTGAATCCTTGGTGTACCCATAACACATGCCTTGAGACACTTTCACCGGAAAAGGTCTTAAGCGAAATTGAAAATTGGAGTGCACTTCATGAATAAGATTCTTTTGGTTCGCACTGACCGAATTGGTGATGTCGTCCTCACCACCCCAGTGATTAAGATATTAAGAGATCGTTTCCCCAATGCTCATCTGGCTTTTCTGACTGGACCCAGTACGAATTCGATTGTTCAAGGAAATCCATATCTCAATGAAGTCATCATTTATGATAAAAAAAATAAACATCGAAGTATATGGAACACAATAAAATTTTCTCGGGAATTAAAACAAAAGAATTTTGATGCAGCGATTGTTTTTAATCCTTCCCGGCGAAATCATCTCTTCACTTTTTTTGCCAGAATTCCAAAAAGAATTGGCTATCGTAGAAAGTCTGGCTTTCTTTTAACTCATTCCTTTGAGGACAAAAAAAGTGAAGGAATTAAATCCGAAAGTTTCTACAACGAAGATCTATTGCAACCCCTGGGGATTGCTCCCATTCACTCCAGAGATTTATATTTTCCGTTAGATGACAATCACGAATCCCGTATAGATACTTTATTAAAGAATGCTGGCGTTAAAGCGCCCTTTGTAACACTGAATGTTTCAGCCAGCTGTCCCTCAAAAAGGTGGCCCATTCAAAATTTCATACTCCTCTGTCAGCTCATTTTTGAAAAACTCCATTATTCGATTGTTTTAATAGGTGAATCATCATTGTGCGAAGAAGTCGTAAAGAAGGTACATTGTCCAATTATTAGTTTTGATGAAAAATTAAGTTTACAGGAATTGGCTGCACTTCTAAAAAAATCCAAAGTTCATATTACTGGAGATACGGGGCCAATGCATATCGCATCCGCCGTTGGAACTCCCATTGTTTCCATATTTGGCAGAACACTTCCAGGCCTCGGCCCCACCCGTTGGCGCCCACTTAAGGGAAATACAACTTTGTTTCATAAAGACATTGGATGTAATCCATGTTTGGCCCATCATTGTATTTTGGACTTTGATTGTCTCAAAGCCACCAAAGTTGAAGAGGTATTTCATGCAGTTCTATCAGTCGCCTAAAATTTTAATTGTAAATCCATATGGCATTGGAGATTCGCTGTTTATTACTCCACTCACTCGTGGATTAAAACAAAGATGGCCAGATTGCTTCTTGACGCTCCTATTGGGATCCAGAACAGAAATTGTCTTTAAATATAATCCCCACATCAATCACATTTATACTTACAACAAGGATTATTTAAAAAAACTTTCTCCATTAAATGCATTGGCTAAAAAATATTCTCTTTTTAGAGCAATTAAAAAACAAAAATTTGATATCTTAATTGACGTATCCAATACGGATGAATATAGTTTTTTGGCTAAATTTCTCTGGTCAATCCCTATTCGGATTGGTTTAAAATATAAAAAGCGAGGGCGTTTTCTGACCCATAAATTGAATATTCCATCTGGCTTTAGCGATAAACATGTCGCAGATTATTACACAGAACTTTTAAAATTTTTAAATATTGATCCAACTTCTATATCGAGAAAACTTGATTTTCATGGAGGCATTCGGGAATTGGAGTGGCTGGATCACATCTTTAAATCTCATGCCATTTCACCCACTGACATTGTGATTTCAATTTTGCCTGGCGGGGGTGCCAGTTGGGGAGGAAATGCCCAATATCGTTATTGGCCAACGTCCCATTATGCACAGTTGGCCGATCTGTTGATTCAAAGATTTAATGCAAAAATTATATTAATCGGAAGTCAGTCCGAAGAAAAACTGTGTAGAGATGTCAAAGATCAAATGAGATCTAACGCCATCTTGCTGGCCGGTCAAACCACATTGCTAGAACTGGCTCACCTCATGCAGCATTCCAATCTAACCATTGGCACAGAAAGTGGTCCGCTTCATTTGGCAACAGCCGTCGATTGTAAGGCACTTGTGATTTACGGACCCGTAAATGAAAGTGTTTATGGCCCCTACTCAGATTCATTGAAACAAATAAAAATTTTCAACCCTCTCCCCTGTCGACCCTGTTACAAAAACTTTAGAGTGCCCGCATGTCAGAATCGATTGTGTCTGGAGGAATTAACCCCTGAATTCATTTTTGGGAAAGCAGTTCAATTGTTGGAGAAAAATTGAAATTGGAAACACGCAAGACATTGGCATGTGTCGTCTTAACGAAAAATGCAGCTCATCAAATTGAGAACTGTCTCAAAAGCATCTCATCTTGGGCAGACGAAATTATCATTGTAGATGGGGCAAGCACCGATAACACTCAAGCCATTTGTCAAAAGGTGACTCCAAAAGTTTTCACACATCCCTTTTCCGGTAGCTTTGGTGAAGATCGAAATTTTGGAGCCGATCAATCATCGTGTGATTGGATTTTGCAATTGGATGCTGACGAAGTGGTGACTGCCGATTTTAAACAAAAATTTGAAGAAATCAGAAATGTTCCAACGTTTTATGCATATAAAACACTGAGAAAGAATTTTTTTCTGGGAAAATGCATGAATAAAGGCCCCTGGTATCATTATATCCACGTCCTATATTTATTGGACAGGTCCACGAAAGACTGACCGTAGATGAAAATAAGATTGGAGTCTTAAACGCTGACATTGAACATTACCCTTTCACATCGATCGAACAATTCTTAAATCGTCACAATCGCTATACGAGCTTAAGCGCCAAAGAACTATATGAGACAAAAGGCATTCTTCCAAAATCACATATCTATCGGCACTTATTTTATAAACCCTTTAAGTTCTTTTGGAAGATGTTTGTGATCAAAAAAGCCTATCGAGATGGAATTCATGGCCTCATTTTTTCGCTTCTCTTTTCTTTTGAACATTTTTTAAAATGGGTTAAATATTGGGAGATGGTTCATAAATCAAAATCTTATGAATAAGAAAATTTCTATTCTAATACCTGCCTATAATGAAGGGGCGATCATATATAAAAGCTTGCAGCTCGTGACTGAATTTATGAAAACCCAGCCCTATGACTATGAAATCATCGTTTCTGATGATGGGAGTTGGGATAATACCTGTGTGGAATCAAAAAAAGCATCTCAAGTTTTTGGAAAAATAAAAGTGCTGCCCCATCAAAAAAATAAAGGCAAAGGTGACGCCCTTAAAAATGCTTTTTTTGATTCAAATGGTGAATGGATAGTATTTTTAGACGCAGATCTCGACATCCCCCCCTCACAACTGTCCCTATTCTTCCACCTGATGGAATCCAATGCCCCAGACATCATCATCGGCTGCAAACGCCATCCAGAGTCTATCATCAATTATCCCCTGAAAAGAAAGATCTTAAGTTGGGGCTATTCGAGCATACTTAAAATTTTATTTGGCCTCCCCGTCAGAGATACACAAACTGGCATGAAACTTTTTAAACGCAAAGTTTTAGAAGATATCTTCCCCATCATCTTATGCAAACGCTTTGCCTATGACATTGAGATTTTGGCATGTGCCCACAAATTGGGATATACAATCTCTGAAGCACCCATTATCATTCATTATGATATGGGCAAATGGGGACGGATTGGCATCCGGACCACCAGACAAATTATGACGGACACATGTGCAATCTTTTATCGAATGTATATTCTAAGATGGTACCAAAAAAAATTTGAATCTTTACACGCATCATTATCTTTGGAAAAAACAAATGGATAATTCTCAATTCATATCGGTCATTATTCCATATCGAAAAAAATCTGAGTATTTATTGGAATGCCTTCATCATTTGGAAAAAATCACTCATCCATCTTTTGAAGTAATCCTTTTACCCGATGATAAAGAAGGCAATATCGTATTTTCCAAACCATTTACCGAGATTCCAACCGGTCCTGTGGGTCCCGCCCAAAAAAGAGATCTGGCATGTAAAAAAGCACAGGGATCCATATTTGCCTTTATTGACGACGATGCTTATCCCGATTCTGCATGGCTGAGTCAGGCGGTTTGTCACTTCCAAAATGAACAGATTGCAGCGGTCACAGGGCCGGCTGTCACTCCAGATTCGGATCACTGGCTACAAAAAGCATCTGGACTCATTTACTCCACTCCGCTCAGCAGTGGCCCCATTACGCATCGATATCGACCAGAAAAGTGTAGAGAAATTGACGATGCTGCATCGGTCAACATGATTGTCCGACGTTCTGATTATGAGGCCGTGGGGGGATTTAATACGCATTATTATCCAGGTGAAGACACAAAATTATGCTTGGATTTTATAAAGGTTAGGCAAAAAAAGATTATTTATGATCCCCAGGTTCTTGTCTTTCACCACCGACGTTCTTTATTTTTGCCCCATTTAAAACAAGTATCCCAGTACGCACTTCACAGAGGATTTTTTGCTAAGAGATTTCCAAAGAATTCTTTAAAGATTAAATATTTTTTGCCATCTTTTTTTTCATTATATGTCCTAAGTCTACTCATAATGGCACAGTTTCACGCAATGTGGGCACTTTACATTTCCATTCCCCTCATTTCATATTGTATTCTTTTGACAGGTTCTCTCATGAAAGTGCATAAATTAAAGGAATCCTTGGCAGCGAGCTTGGGATGTCTTTTAACTCATTTTACATATGGAGTATATTTCATGAAAGGTATGTTGTCTTCAAACCTGAAACGATAATGAAAAAAAAGATCACATTGATTATTCCTCCTTCCGCATTCTTACTGGACGAACGAGTATTTATGTCCCTTGGAATCTTAAAAGTGGCAGCAACGTTAGAGCATCACAATATCCCAGTAGATGTTATGGATTTATCCGGAGTTGAAAATTACTTAGATATCATTACAACCCATATGTCACAAACGGACGCTCAAATATTTGGACTCACCGCCACCACACCCCAACTCCCTGCTGCAGTCGCAATCGCCAAACATATACGACTTTTAAATCTTAAAAGTCGTATTATTTTGGGTGGACCGCATGTCACTTTGGTTGCTGCAGCCCACAAAAGAGAAAGAATGAAACAATCCATAACTCGACGAGCTCATCAAGCATTTAAGAGTTTGTCATCAGTATTTGACGTATTGGTGGCTGGAGATGGCGAAAACACAATTTTTATGGCATTGGAAGAAAATGCTCCCGCTTTTATCGATGCCGATGACCCCAAATCTTCCCTTTTTTTAAAAAACGGGGACG
>CAZDSE010000052.1:0-628 GCA_964507905.1 uncultured bacterium
GCATCGCACATTAAATCTTTAAATTCTTCAGCAACATTTGGCGACTGTGACTCAGCAATATTCATGGTATTCGAAAACAAATCCCAATATGAATTCAATTTCACAGTTCCCTGTTTAAATTTGAGATATTGGCCCGGAAGGAGTTTATGAATATTTTGATAAATGCTGTCTTGTCCTGGAATATAGCGATAAGAAAAATATCGATAAATACTGTCAGGATTTATCTCATTCCTGATAGAAGAATGTTTAAGTAAAACCTTCATCTCTGATGCAAATAATAAAGCCTTTGTATTAACCGATTCTGAAAGAATCGTATAATACAAAGGCTTAATGCCAAATCGATCCCTCGCCAAATAAAGAGTTTGGTTCGTCTTATCCCACAACGCAAACGCAAACATGCCATTAAATTTTTTAAAACTCTCTACCCCATACGCTTTATACGCATGAACGATCACTTCAGTGTCGGTCTGAGTTCTAAAAATATAGCCTTTGGACTTAAGTTCTTCTCTTAATTCTTTAAAATTATAAATTTCACCATTGTAAACCACGACCACGGATCGATCAGAATCAAAAATGGGTTGGCTTCCGGTCTTAAGATCTATAATGCTGAGTCGGCGATGACCCAGAG
>CAZDSE010000052.1:638-3177 GCA_964507905.1 uncultured bacterium
TGTTTCTTCATAGAACCCGGCTTCATCTGGACCTCGATGAATAAGGGCATCGGTCATTTGATGAAGGAGATTTGCATTTGTGGGTCCTGTAAACCCAGCAATCCCACACATATTATCCAGCCAAATTCAACTGCAGATATCCAAACTTGGTTTTAAGCTTTACTTTGAGAGGAAGCTGTTTTTCATCTTGTGTGATCCAAAACCAAGCTTCCATTTTTGGGGGCAGATGCATGAGATCCGCTCTGTGAAGTGTTCCTTTTAATAGAACTGTATTTTGACCTTTCACCTTTTCTTCCTTCACCCGCTGAACATGGAGGTTATATACACTTTGGTGACTGACAAGTTTGAATGTATTCTCTTTGCCTTCTCCCCAGCTTTGAGTTCTTAAACGATAAATCGCAGATAGGGGATCCACAACATCATTGGGGATATCCTTTTCCTCTTTTTCTCCATTCCGATTTATTGAAATTCTCCCGTTTTTTTGATCATATTCCAAAACATTTTTGGCTTCCGGATGTCCGGTATACTTATAATTTTCTTCATACCTAAATGGAAGGAGCGATTCTTCATCGACCATTGAAACCGTTTCCCCTTGAACTTTAAAAAATAATGAAAGCCAAGATGGGGATCTGTAAGAACCAAAGATCCTTTTTCCATCAAATTCAATTTGGGTTTTTCCCATAGGAATAAATCCCATGTAGGTTAATTTGTATATCAAAACTTCGCTGGACGGTGCCAAAGCAGAAAATCCAGATGACGAAAAAAGACCAAAAAATAAAGCAAGAATAAATGTATTTTTTTTCATATGTTCCTCACAAATTTAGGGGTTCAGCACTGACTTCGTACACTTCATATAGATCGTTATCAAATTTACGGATGAACTTCAATCCATGAATTTTTGTTGCATCTCTATCCTTATAGTCCTTCTTATGAAGGATGACATACTGAATGCCCAAACCTTTGAGATAACTCGGCACATGTGGATCACTCAACCGAACCAATCGTTGACTCTTTTCACATGCCACACTTCCAGTTCGACATCCGTTGAGCAATTTTTTATGATGATGGGTCTGATAGTAGGTCTTATAGATATCCATATCGCCAAGAATCAGAGGATACTCTGCCACCACAAAATCCCCCGGTTGATCTTTGAGCCATGTATAGACATCTGGAATACGCGATAAGTCTTTGTAACGCCAGGGAGGCACATGGAAATTTTCCAGGATAACAAATAGCAAAATACAGGTGGTGATAACTGCTTTTGATATGTCCCCACGATTCATAAGAAGTCTTTTTATCCCAAATGCTGCAAATACAATGATACATAGTTCTAAAAAAATAGAAATGCGCCCATAGGAGCGGACGATTGGGAATATTTTGTATAAAAAATAAGATGGAAAATAAATTTTAAAACTTTCAAACTCCCAATAGGGAGAAAATGAAGCCACCCATATGAAGACCATAAGAATCCCCAATATCTTCGTAAGATTCTTATATTCAATTTTCATTTGTTTTACGCCATATATGGCAAGCGCCAGTGGGGTAAATCCGATAAAAATCACTTGCTCCCAAAAATTGACATCGTTGTATCCAAATAGAGGAGAACCTGCATAGAAATGCGTAAGTTTCCCAAATAGGAAACTCTCGGCGTATGGCATAAAATAGCTGAGCGGTTTTGCCGAAAAACGAAAAAGATCTCGAAACTCTCTCTCATAGAGCCCGGCTTTTAAAGCGGGGTTATGGGGGGCCTCAAAGAAAAGGACTCTGAGTTCATGCCAATAGATTCCTCCGATATAAACCACGCCAAAAACAAGCAGTGCACAACCATAAGCACCCAATTCTTTAAGAGTTATTTTTCGAAGAATAATTCTCATGAAGAAAAAAAATAAAGCGATAATCCCCATGAAGTAGATATAATAAAATTCAGAAATGCCAACCAAAGTAAAAATCAGACCACAAAAAATGCCTCGTTTTATTGAGGGCTTTTGGTAAATCAAAATCAAGCTCAAAAAAGCCAGAGGAATCCACTCAACGTGAGCCAATGTCAAATGCATGAGGGATCGGGCCAGATGATACGCTGAAAACGTATACATAAAACTTCCGACACAACTGGAACATTTATCTTTTGTTAAATGTTTCAAAAGATAATATGTGGTTAAAAATGTGAGAGGAAAACTGAGCATCGATAAAATATTAAATGTCGCAATATGATTTACAAACAAACCCAAAAAACGAATAGCGGACGTCCATAGGGGTTGATAAATCATAAACCGACTATCCCATACAAACGGAGCCCCAATCCAAAGTTGATGTGGATCAAGGCCATTTTTTCCAGAAAACTGAAGCCACCAAAAATTATAAAGAGTGCCCAGATGGTCCGGATGATCAATGCCATACGCCCAGGCACTTAAATGAAGCCAGGAGGGATAGGTTAAGAAACCCGTTAATAAGAAAAGTAGACCCAAGAAAAAATAAACAATTTTCATTTGAAACTATTTTTTTTCGCCACAAATACGCCAGCTCATCTTCCAGCGATCGA
>CAZDSE010000052.1:3187-9837 GCA_964507905.1 uncultured bacterium
GCTTCTCGATCATAATAAAATGTGATTGGAGCAGTCATTTGATCAAAAACACCAAAGTGTATGTGCTTGAATGGATACTTAGATTGCTCTGAAAACAAGTCATAATACGGAAGACTTCCCTTTAAAAAACCAATATTGAAAACTCTGGCAGGAGCATAGACTGTCTTTAACAACACATAAAATGGCACTGCGACTAAAAAAGACAATCCATATTCCATCTTAAGCGGCAATTTTTTAAAAATCCTCTCCCTAAAGTATGTCAGAAATATTGAAAATCCTCGGTTGGTATTCTTTCCATATACCCAGATAACAATTTTGCCTCCCGGCTTCAACAATTTTACGAGATTCTTAAACCCTTGCTCTGGATTTGGCAGATGATGAAGAACTCCTTTCGACAAAATGAGATCGAATGAATTTTCAGCCAAGCAGGGTTCTATAATACTGCCTTGAACACAGTGAAAGGGTCTTTGTGAGAGATGTCTATCATGCGCAACCCGAATCGCATCACTATAATCGAGAGCGACCACCATCTGCGGCTCAACTTCCTTAAAAATTCGAGTATACATACCCGAACCACAGCCTGCATCCAATATCCTTTTTCCCTTCAATAAACGAAGATCAATAAAAGGATTAAACAAATCATAAAGTTCATCTCGATTAAAATCATACCCGTGGGTAAACCTTTGCCACTCAAAACCGAACGCTTTTTGAGTTGCTTTTTCATCCAAATTCACAGCCTTACTTATCATGAATATCTCCTTTTTCTACTTGAAAATAAATAGAGGCCGCCAAACATCCTGTCAACATCCCAAACAATGGCGCAATTTTAGAAAAATACAAATTACAATCCCTAAACCCATGGAAGAAATAAATAAGCAGAGCGCCCCAAAATCCCAAATAGATATTTTTGATCCCTGGGTCTTTCATCCAAAAATATGCCTTTAAACTTCTATATAATAGCCAAAATATAAAGACAAATAATGCCCCCAATGCAACGAGTCCGATTTCAGCTCCCATTTGGATGTAGCTATTGGATGCATAATAGGTATCAAACAAATCTTCAGGAATTTTATAATTCTTATATTGATCGGTAAAAGTGTTGACGCCCACTCCGATCCAAGGATGTGCCTTGATCATATTGATCCCAGCTTTCCATTGCCAAACACGGTCATCATTAAATAGAAGCTGGACTAGGTTGCCTTGGGAGTGAATCCAAGTGGTTATTTTTTCCGGCAGGAAAAAATAACCCACTGAAAAGGTCATAAATAAGATCCCTGGAATAATCCAGTTTCTTTTCACAAAACATATGGCCAAAAAACTGAGCAACACTGAGATCACAGCTATTCGAGTCCAGGTGAGGAGAAAGCAGGTGGCGACGACTACGCCAATGAGTAAAAATATTACGTACCACGTAAAGAGGCCCCCATGTCCTGGCGAGACGGTAGCAAAGCGTGTCTCAAAGGACATGGTGGCCTCTTTACAGAAGTCCCGTTTATTAAAAATTGCGAGTACAAAAAACATTGCCAATATCGGATCCAAATACGCCGCCAATAACGTCGCATGATTATAGGTTGCACGAATGCGATTAATGCCTGGGTTAAAATACTGAATCGACATATGGCGAATCAAATCATGTCCAAACGCATATTGATAAAGTCCATCCAACGAAACCAAAAAAGCAGAGACAATCCACATTCCGATCACCCAACTGAGTTGTGATTTGGTTCGAATAGAATCCGAAATCGCATAAAAGAGTAACATCCATTTTAGAAGCTTAGTCATCCCTTCCATTGTTTCTTTCAGATTCGGAGAATAAAAAAAAGATGATGCAGCACACAATAAAATTATAAAAAAACATATCGTTGGCACTTTAAAACGTTTTAAAAACGAAAAGTCTTGTGCCTGCCACTTCTCAATGATCCAAAACGCAATTAATAGAGCCAACGATATGTTCACAGCTGCAGATGAAAAGGGCAGAAAAAAAATGAAGATCAGAAGAACACTAAATTTACATTTAGCAAGATGTTGAAAAAGTGTATTCGTAGAAAGAAAGCCAACATTGATGTGTTTTTTCAACATCTGCTCACTTATTGTCTGGGAGTAAAGTCCAGCAGGTGTCCAACGACTTGTTTGGCTGCCCGGAAATAAAACTTCACATCGTCTACATCTCGAATCTTACTTAATTTTCTGGCAATATATTTGGGAGTAAAACACGATTTATACAATCCTTGAGATAGCGCCCTCACATCTTCAGAGGTCAAAGGACCCTTTAACACTTGAGATCTCATGTCGAAATCATCCCAGTCTTTCGTTAGCAGCCAATCATTCTTTACGGCTTGCCGAAAAAGTTCTGTGCCGGGGTATGGAATGACAATTGTGGCTTGAAGCGTATCAATCCATCCTTTGTTAAATAGCCATTTTGTCAAATTTATGGTTTCCATCGCATCTGCTTTGGTTTCCCAGGGATACCCCACCATGCAGGTCACATGCGGTTCGAGGCCTGCGTTCTTCGCCATGCGCATGGCATTTCTAATATCTTCCACGGTATTTCCCTTGTTTAGTTTTTCCAATGTCTTATCGTTAGCGGATTCTATTCCATACAAAATAAATCTAAAATTCGTCTTTCCCATCAAATTGTATTGATCTTGATCCAGCGCTGCGGGCTTCATATTGCAACCCATTGTTACTTTCTTATGTAATCCCCGCTTGATCATTCCCTCACAAAATTCCTGTAGAAATTTCCCCCCTGGAAATGTCCCGGTATCATCAAAAATCTCTCGAACTCCATATTTGTGAACCAACTGATCTACTTCATCCAGCAATCGCTCTGGAGTTCCCATTTGAAATATCGGAAAAATTCCGGTCCAGGAACAAAATGTACATCCTCCGTCTTTTCTCCACCAACAATCCCGCCCAATCATCGTATATGTCCCAGGAAGATATTTATAATTTCCATTGTACCGAGAATAGAGTTTCCACTTTGTAAGATCGCGATCAATAATCGGAAGATCAATCACGACACCTTCTTGTTTAAAAGGGCCAGAATTTACAATCTTTCCGTTATCTCTATAATATATCCCTCCACACAATTTTTCTTTTTGACTCAAGTGATTTGCGAGACTTAAAAGTGAAAAATCAAAATTTCCTCCCGTGACCACATAATCCACCGATGAATTTTCCAAAGACTCCTCAGGGAATGCAGTCACATGGTCCCCCATCAAG
This sequence comes from uncultured bacterium, assembly GCA_964507905.1. Lineage (GTDB taxonomy): Bacteria > Bdellovibrionota > JACOXK01 > 2-02-FULL-40-11 > 2-02-FULL-40-11 > CAZDSE01. The sequence goes on from CAZDSE010000052.1 coordinate 6,410, forward strand.
ACCACCCGAATATCTGGTCGGATTTGTTTCATCTCATTAATGATTTTCCAATATTTCTTAATGGTCGGCGTCTTGGACTCAATGGCAATCAGATTAAGATCGGATTTCTGATAAGTATTCAGCCACTCTGCATAAGATTTTTGCTCGGCAATCGCATCATCCCAGATAACGTCATACCCTTTTTTCTTTAAAAGAGTCGCCGCATAGGCGGGCATCATGGGGTAAATATAAGTCGGCGCATTAAACCACTGAAATTGCCGATTCTGACTTAAAAGGGGCGTCCCCTTTTTACTCTCTAATGGAGGATAACTGATCGCAATCTTCATAAAGTTTAAATCTAGACCAGTCAGAAATGTTTTTCAACGAGTTAATATGTCAGGGCTTCGATCTTCCACTGACCTTGGATCAGTTTGAGTCGGACACGAATGGGTGATTTGGGAACCGTCACCACGGCTTGATTTTCCGAAATGAGCCTAAAGGACGCAATCTGGCTTAAAATCTCTGGGGTCATATCGTTTGGAATTTTATCTTTGAAGAACGTATTCAAATCCTGAGCCAATACCTTGGGCATATCCCCTTTTTCCTGAACAAAACCTGCTTCTATTTTCTTTTGCTCCGCTTTTTTATAAACTCCCAGAGCATTCTCATCTGGCCACAATTCCTTTCTTAAAAGCAACATGTTCCTGGTTTGATGTAAGGCATTTTCCTTCTCTTTTAATTTAAAGAGTTCTTGTTTTAGATTTTGATCTTCCGGATTTTTTTGACATTCCGCTTCAAGATCTGAAATGGCCTTATTTATTACAACCAATTCACGATCGACTCTCAAGAGATCTGCTTCTAATGAACCAAACATTTCATCCGCCCGATCTTCCATATCTCGAATTTTTTCTGCCACCGTCTTTTTCGCCCGGTAGTCATGTGGAAACCCATCGATATCGATATATAAATCATCCAATGACACAAACTGTTCAACTCTGGATCCATCGAATTGATTGCTTTTTAAGGCGATAAAAAAATTGACTGCTACCGATTGTAGCTGATCTTGCTCCTCAGACGTTAACTGAAGCTCTGGTCTTACATCTGATCTTAACCGACTGACCTCATCAATATATGTGGTCACTGTTTCCTTCGGGGATGTGGGTAGAGTTCTTAATACGGGCGCATTTATCCCATCCAAATATGTGATTGGGAACAATGTGGGATCTAAATAAATTATTTCCTTTTCATTGGATCCACCCAAAACTTCCAAACGAATGGACTCCGACTCTACTGATTTCCTTTCAAGATAATCCAACACCCATATGGGCTTTGTTGTAAATCTTTTAACACCCAAAACATTTAGAACATTTAATCTCGGATAATCGCTAAAGAGTATCTTCTTCTTTTCAACATCTGAATTCAGTGAAGATGTGATTTCAATCTCAATTCCATCCTCAACAACTTGAATCACTTTTTCCAAATATTCATATCGAAGCTCTGATTCAATTTTTATATTTTCATCACTCCCACGTTCATCTTTAAACTGTTCGAGCTTCTCTTTTTTAACGAACATATATTTAATGAAATCTCCAACTTCGATATCTTTCCAAAGAAATTCCTTCGAATATTCAGTGTAATATTCTTCGGAATCCTTCTTGTCTTCTTCATCCGTCACAAATTGAATCGATTGAATTCTCGAAAAACGACCCGCCTCGGCCATCCGATCCGTGAACATGCTCACTTCAGAAGAAACATAGCCCACAAAAATTCCACCTTGATCACTGATGAGAACACATTTCAGTAGAGGATGAGTTCTTTCGGATTCAACAATGGATAATGAAGCAACATCCTGAGTTGTGATATCGATAAAATTATGTTCATTTTTTTCTAAATCTTCGATCGCTAGATTATTGTAATAGAATAAACGAACTGAAGAAGACAAAGATTCGACATTTTTCTTAAAATGAATGTTTTTGGGTTCTTTATTAGATTCGGGCAAATATAGGATGTCCAATTCACTGATATTCTCTACACATGTTGCAGAATGAATGGGATTCATGGATCCAAAAGACAATATCAAAATGAAAAATATTTTTTTCATGCGCTTAAAGTTTGAGCAACATACTCCCAAATCATGAAATTCTCAAGATATGATTAAAAATTAATCACAAAGGTACCTGGTACCTATGTGATGGTGCCAGTCACCGTGATTAATTTTTCATCATGGTACCAGGTACCTTCTTAGGCACGCTCCAAAATTCTGGAGTGGAAAGAGTTTTTACATATCTATGGTCCCAATGATCACATATCTACGCACATATTCTGAATTATTGACTTTTCTTGACCATATATTTAGGTTAGTCACTTCTTGACCGACGATGAATCGAAATAATCATAGTAATTTTAGGGACTTAACACATCTATATGGCACATTACTCACAGGACAAATTAAAAAAATTCCGAGAAATTAGATTAATTTTTATGCAATCTTAATTTTTCCATCGGAAAAATTAAGATGCACACACATGGCACGCATCTTGCTGTGTTAGGCGATCGTTAACGGTTTTTAGATGGGGAATTTAAACTGCGCGCCCATTTTTTCAAAATGGGCTTGCTACTTAGGAGGATGGGGTATGAAAAAACAATTGTTTTCAGTGATAGGGCTATTAACGGTGGCTGTGGCACTAACGCATTGCGGAGGCGGAGGTGATAGTGGTGGTGGCGGTGTTGGAGTAACGGTTGTTCGTCATTCAACGGTATATGTGCCATACCAAAATTATGGGCAACAATCCACAAAGCTCCAAAATGGAAATGTTCTTGTTACCGGAGGCTTTAATTCATCCAATAATCCGACAGATCGAGCCTATATTTATAATGTCAATTCAAGCACATTTTCAGAAGCAGATACTCTCAAAAGCTTAAATTACCATGTTCTTTTTGAACCCCGAGCTCTCCATGCCCAAGCGCTGGTCGCAGGATCGGGTGGGGCATATGCAGGTCAAGGCTCTGTACTGATTGTCGGAGGAATCACAACGGGTGGATTGTCTGGAACCGCAGAAGTCTATGACCCTGTTTTTGGATCCGTCACACGCGTTGGAAATTTAAATTACCATCGAAAAAATCATACGGTTACTGAAATTGACGCACCTGGAACTCCGCTCAATGGTCAGCTCCTCATCGTTGGAGGGGAAACATCCTCAGGAATTACAGGAACGGCTGAAGTTTTTGATCCTTACCGAGGAACTTTTGCTCTATTATCCAATCGTCTTAATATTCCACGTGAGGAACATACAGCGACAGCACTACCTAATGGAAAAATATTAATCGCTGGAGGACGCACCAATGCGGGCGGGGGAAATACTGCAGCAACCGATACTGGTGAATTATTTGATCCAGCATCACTGTCGTTTAGTCTCGTATCCAATGTCATGACTGAGCAGAGAATGTAC
>CAZDSE010000053.1:0-4099 GCA_964507905.1 uncultured bacterium
CCCAAGAAGCTCCTGGAGCGCCGGGAATAGCTCCTCGCTGGGCGTCGCCACAAAAAATGGCTGTGGGAACTTCTTATGAAGCATATGATTTAGATGGAAATTACTCAGGATTGTCCGAGACCGCTCCCATTTCCAAAGTATGGTTTACCATTGCCCAGGGAATTCTTACGGAAACCTATTATCCCATGATCGACACCGCCCAGTCTCAAGAAACCCAACTTTTTATCACCGATGGAAAAACATTTGTGGAAGAAGAAAAAAATGGGATCCATACTATCGCCTGGCCAGATCCAAAGGCACCCTTCATCCGAGTTGTGACCCAAGATCCAAAAAACCGGTATACCATTACTAAAGAGTTCTTCACGCACCCTGAAAAAAATATTGTCTACGTCCAATATGAATTGGAGCGACATAATCCCAATATAGAATTTTATTTGTCTCATCATCCACGGTCCTCAAACACGGGTTATCATGATCGGGGAAAAATTTTAGACTCAGGTTGGCTGACCGAAGAGGATCCGTATTCCCACATTCTTGCGATCTCCAACCCACTCGAAAAATCCACAGTTGGGTTTATGGGAAAATCAGATGGAGAGCGGGAACTAAAAAACAATTTTGAAATAAAAAAAATATATTCTTCTGCATCAAACGGACACATTGGTTTCTTAGGAAAAATTCCAAAAAATATAGTGTCTTTCAATATCGCCCTTTGTTTTGGATCTTCATTAGAAGAAACACGTTCCTTGGCCAAAGAGGCCTTTCAAGAAAATCTGGATCCATTGAAACGCCAATATCTAAACGAGTGGACTTCCTATTTTAAAAAAATATTTGATTTGTCTTCATTGTCCCAAAACCAAGGAAATGTGTTTTACCAGAGCGTTATCACCCTTAAATCTCACGAGGACAAAACACATCCAGGCGCCATTGTGGCATCGCTATCGATTCCTTGGGGCGATCAAAATCCAGAGAATCTTCACAATCAGTGGAAAAAGTTAAATATCAGTCCTCTTTTTTCAGAAAAAAGAGGAACTGGCGGATATCATCTCATATGGCCAAGAGATCTCTTTCAAGCTGCACGTGGCTTTATGAGCATCAATGACACCGAATCCGCTCGCGCTGCACTCCGATATCTGAAAAAAATTCAATATACGTCTCAATCCGGCAATTGGAACTATGGGTCACGAGTCATGTCCAAGAATGGTGCTTTCCCTCAGAATGCTTGGGTCGATGGCACTCCATTTTGGGAAGGCCTACAAATGGATGAAGTCTCGTTCCCCATTATACTCACATGGCATCTTTGGAAAACGGGAGAAATTGAAATCTCTGAATTTTGGCCGATGGTTGAATCGGCGGCAACGTTCATCTCCCGATATGGTCCTTGGACCGCACAGGAGCGCTGGGAAGAAAATTTTGGCATTTCTCCATCGACCATCGCTGCAGAAATCTCCGCACTCATCTGTGCTGCGGATCTGGCCATTGCATATCAGAAGTCAGAACTTGCAAAAAACTGGCTCAAAATCGCCGACCAATGGAGCCTAACGAAAAATGACAATATTGAAGCCTGGACATTTACAACCACAGGCCTTTGGGGCAATGGACGGTATTATGTCCGTATGGATGGTGCCAGTCACCTCTCCCCCACAGAGCCGGACTACGCCGCCACGTGGGATCCGACTGACAATAAAAAAATAATGCTCGCAAATTTTAGTGGGACATACTTAGAAAAAGAAACTGTAGATGGCGGTTTTTTGGAACTCGTTCGATATGGCGTGCGTTCTGCCACCAATGAATTCATTTTGGATTCTCTATCCGAACTAGACGAAAAAATAAAAATCCAAACTCCCAATGGCCCCGCATGGTATCGCTATTTGTACGATGCGTATGGTGAAAATGGCCAAGGGCGGCTATGGACTTTTCTAACTGGCGAACGAGCCCAATATGAATTGGCGTTAAATCTCAAGCGACAATCCAATCCAAAAATTCTCCAACAAACATTGGATCAATATATCGCCGCCATGGAATCCTTCACAAACGAAGGCCATTTATTTTCAGAACAAATCTGGGACATCCCATCCTCACTTGGCCAACCCACCGGCTCCGCCACTCCCCTCGTTTGGACCCATGCAGAGTATCTAAAACTCCTCCACTCCAAAGCCACACTCACTCCCTTTGATCTCATTCCGATTGTTTATGAGAGGTATAAAGAGTATTAGGCATGAAAGCGTGGGCAAATTTAATGCCCACACTTTGTAGGCAAATATATTGACTTGTGAGCCACTTTGAATTATATTGCCCCCTATGCTCATTGAAAAAATAAACAGCTTCAATCCAACTGACTTTAGACTTCTCCTTCAAGATGAGCTCATAAAGAGAACCAACACAAACCCTGCCTATTCATTAAGAGCGTTCGCAAGAGCTCTTGAGGTAGATTTTTCAACTTTGGCCAAAATTATAAAAGGGCATAGAAAAATTGGAAAAAAGACTATTTTAAAATTGGGGACAAAATTGGGATTAAATCCAAAAGAAGTTCAGCATTTCATTGACCAAGCCAATTCTTATAAGAAAGGCCCATCCGATTCTTCTTTGAAAGAAGATCAAGTGTTGAACAACTATCAACAACTCACCTTAGATTCGTTTCAGATCATTTCAGATTGGTATCACTATGCAATATTGGAGTTGATGCGTGTAGACGGGTTTAAAACAGATCAAAAATGGATCGCCAAGGTACTAGGATTGACAGCAAGCCAAGTGAATGTGGCCATTGAGAGATTACAGCGCATTGGAATTTTAGAAATTACACCGAAGGGACAATGGATGGATCGTTCCGGAGGAAAATGTACCACGCTTGGAAACGAATTTACAGCCGGTGCTTTTAAAAATCTCCAAAAACACGTTTTAGAAAAAGCGCTGACCGCATTAGAGCATGTTTCATTGGAAAAACGTGATCAGACTTCTATGACATTTGCAATTGATACAGAAAAAATGAAAGAAGCAAAAAAAATGATTACTCGTTTCAGAAGAGAATTATCAGCTTTCCTTAGTCGAGGAAAAAAACGCAATGAGGTGTATAACCTCTCAATATCCCTCTATCCCCTCAGTCATATTAAAAAAGGAGAATAGAAAAATGAAAACCAAAACAATAAAAATGCTTACAGTAGGAAGCGTAGTCGCCTTGATATCCATGGGTGGCATAGGGGAAATAAAAGCAGAAAGAGAAGGCCATGGTGGCGATGTATTTGAAATGGAATCAAAGCATGCCGAAATGTTCGATAAAATTGAACACGAGGTACCATTCACTCCCGATACACATCCAGAAACAATGGAATCTTTTGAAAGATTTATTGTGCCTCAAATCAACGTTCTCAAGTCTAAACTTCCCCTCACAGGAACGTATTTAGAAAGTCTATTTAGATCAGAGGGCCTCTATTGGTTTTTTGTTACAGCAACATTAAAAGAAAGAGAAGATGAAGGGGAAACAAACATCATTCTTCAGTGGAACAAAAAGCAAATTGCCATCAATCAAGACAATATCATTCAGATCAATTATGATTTGTTTAAAAATTTACCTGCCCCACAAGATGTGAATGAAATTTCATCCATTGCTTATTTGGTATCCCATGAAGTTTTTTGGTCTGCAGTGGGTGCCAGATCTGCAAAACGTCTCGGAGGAGAAGTCATCAGGCGTTTAAGTGCACTTTTTCTGAATCCAAATCTTTCCCGCCAAAGCGGTGAAGTTATTGCTAAAACTTTTCTCCAATTAATAGAAACATCCTATGGGACTTATAACTTATCCGCAGTTTTAAAAGCAGACTTAGCGCGCTTTAATGAATACTTTATTTTTGACACCATTTCCGATACGTCAAGATCTGATATACCAGGCAAAGAGCTGAACGCCATCATGACGATGAACTCAAAAAATGGTTATATTCCTCCATCACTGAGGTTTCATGGAATAGGGAAAACATTAGAGGAAGCCCGGTTCGATACAATAACTGCGTGCAAATCATTTATGAATCGTATTCCGGATGAAAGGAATGTTGTACAAGTTAGAACACAAAAAATTGTCCGTGAAGTTATTGTGAAGCGCAATAAGAGGCAA
>CAZDSE010000053.1:4109-9765 GCA_964507905.1 uncultured bacterium
TATACGATGTGGCCAATGTTAGCTATGCGGTAGTAAATGCCCGTTATGCTTGTGATAATGAAAAGAATTCTTTTTCCTTTCATTCTGTCTTGGAACCAACAGGGCTGAGGTTTTTTAACTTAATACTTTTACCCACCATTATAAATGACTCTCCCGTAGATACTGTTGATGTTCTGGAACAGCGAAATATAAGACATGAGTCTCATGATGGTGGCTTTTAATTATAAACAAATATGCTGGGGAAGCATGGGCATCCAGATGTCAAAATCGGTAACCAATTTGATAACCTGATAATCTGTGATATAAGCTCACTCAATATTTAGGAGGTAACTTATGAATTTCAAATTTCACAAAAAAACGACGGCTTTAATGGCTTCGATCCTGTTTACTGTCACTCTTTCAATCGCTTGGGCGGTTCATCGTCATACAGCGGCTGAATTGGCCCATTTAACCAAAGATCAACTCATTGATTTGGTATTGGATTTGGAACATCAGCTGTTTGACCCCAATCACGATGAATGGGGATGTCAATCTTACAGCCCTCTAAATGGAGAAACGGGAGATCTCTTGGTGCCCGTGAAACATCCTGGATATGCCGATCATGGAACTTTAAAATGGCCCAATGGAAATGTTTTCCTATTGCGCCACAATGACTATGCAGATGATTGGACCCTAAAATATCCAGATGGCAAGGTCTTGCAACTCAGACATGAAGATTACGCCAACGATCACACTCTGTATTGGTCCAATGGAAACGTTCTTCAATTGAGAAATAAAGATTACGTTAATGATCGCACCATTTATCGTCACGATAAATCCATTTGGCTTAAAAGAAATAAAGGCTATGTTGACGATAGACAGCGCTTTGGCCTTCCTATGGAGAGTTTCACAGATGGGAATATCCAATCATCTGCACGACTGACTTCAAATGATGAAGTAACTTTGCGTGTCACTGTCACCGACGAATTATGGAAAGTCGTTCTGGATGTTCATTCAAATACGGACCATATTCAGGTGACAGAATGCTTTCGACACGAATAAATAACTAATCACATTCATTCTCAATTTTTGAATGAATTGCGATTTGTTTTTCTCGGGTCTTTGCTCTGACAATAATACCGATCGCTTCTTTCTGACTCATTTCCCCAAATTCAAGTGCAAGATAAAGCTCTTGTTCCAACCGCGCGCGTGTGGCTTTGACCAAGACATGTTCTGGCCATAGATTCTCATCTGAATTGTTTCCACCCAGCGACAGGGGAATGAAATGATCGATGGTATATCTGTGTCTGCAACTGGCGGGAATATTGTAGTTATCGTAAATTTTTGATCGCCTCTCCCAGCTGACATTGCGATAACAATATGGAATATTTTCTTGATACCTATATCTTGAAAAATCTGAATCATTTACCGTACAGAGATCTCCCTGAGTCATCCCTGGATCAGGGACCAAAGGATAATGCGAAAGAACTGGTTTTATGCTGAAGAGAAAGATAATGACAAAACATGTCAGAACAACATCAACAACGGACTTATTTCTCACGACTGCTCCTTAGTAAGTCATTTACGGTGACTTGTAGAAACGCCGAACCCTATTTTCGACATATAAGTAAGACTTAATATAAATCTAAACTATTTTGGATTTAGAAGTCAATAATAAGCGCACTTGTCGTTCAGAAAAAGCATCCATGAAAGAAGTTGAAAAATTTTTAAATTCAATATGCGCCCCATCCTGATCCTTGCGCTTTAAAATATCGGCCAATGTCGACTTGAGTGGATGATCTTTACTCCCCAACAGATCTTTAAAGAAACCATCCAATTGATTTGAAATATTGAATTTTAATAGATCTTCATATGCCTGCGTCAACAATACAAAATGGGGGCCTTCCCAGGTTTCATAAACAATGGAATCTCTTAAAAGTCTGGGGAGAATCGAAAATTGTTCTTCCATCCCATTTCCACCGAGCAACATCATGGCCTCATGAATATAAAAAGAAGCCAACTGTGTAGCATAAGGCTTAAATAGGCTAATCAAAATTCTCGCCTGAATCATAGAAGTTTTGTCATTGGGATTCTGATTGGCCGTTTCCCACCGGTGAAGAACTTCAAAAAAACCGCACAACAATTGATGCTGTGTGATTTTAATTTTAGAGATCATATCTTCAACCAGCGAAAATTGTTTTATTTTTTTCCCAAACGCTTCTCTAAACGAGCTATACGCCTCAATCTCATTCAGTGTTCGACGCAAAAGTGCCGCCGCCGAAAATGAACAATGAATGCGTGACGTCACCAGTACCGTCCCGACAACCAAAGATAGTCCACGATTTTCCTCTCCCACCAAATATCCATAACTCCCGTCAAAATTAACCTCAGCCGTTGGAAGCTCCCGAGTACCAAATTTATCTTTAAGCCGCTCAATCCTAAAGTGATTATTCGTTACAGAATCATTTTGATGATGTGGGACCAAAAATAAAGACAGCCCCTTCCCACCTTTGGGAGCTCCCTCAACCCTGGCCGTTACCAAAAAATAATCCGCAATAATATTTGAACAAAACCATTTTTCCCCATAGAGTTTCCAGTGATCATTTCCTTTAACTGCCTTTAAAACATTTGAAGCCGGGTCTGAGCCTCCTTGAATTTCTGTAACAAATTGTGCCCCATGATAATAGCGAGCGATTGTTGGGTGTATGAGTCGATCATGTGCTTCTTTGAGGTGATCAGAGCCTGATTTGAAACGTCTTAAAATGCGCTCCAACCCATCTGTACATGCCAGAGCACAGCAGACTCCTGCTTCACCATTTTGCGCCACAAGATATAATTTCGCATAATGAATAATTGGATGAGAACTCACAAACCCAAGTTTTTTCGAAAAGAGATCACGATGAATTTTCTGTGTCTGAGGACAGATCTCAACGTAATCCAGTCGTTGATGATGGGCATCCCACGAGTAGAGCTTTGGCTCATTTTCGGTTAAAGACGCAGCATGACTCAATGCAAACATATCGTGATAGACATAATCACTAAGATCCTGGAGCTCCTTACGAGAAATTCGGTGGGCTTTCTTACAGTAATGGTCTAAAATTTTTTGAAGTGCGGTATCTTTGGCATACGAATTTGAAATCCTATTTTTTAAATAGGGTACAAATGCATACTCATTCATAATGAACATTTAACATATTGTGAATGCCACAACAAGGGAATGGAGGATCCTTATAATCCCCTTTTCTTAAGTTCATTTGCGATCACCATTCTCTGAACTTCTGATGTCCCAGCACCGATTTCACCCAACTTTACATCCCGCAAGTAACGTTCAACATTATAATCTTTGCAATAACCATAACCCCCAAGGATTTGAATCGCATGTAAACAAGATTGTGTGGCAGTTTCAGAAGCAAACAACTTACAAGCCGATGACAGAGCGGTGACCGGCTTACCGCTATCAACAAATTTTGCAGCTTTATATGTGAGCGCCCTAGACGCCTCCAACCAGGTATACATGTCTGCAAGCATTTTTTGGACCAGTTGAAAATCTATAATGGGCGCATTAAATTGTTTTCTATCTTTTGCATAAGAGAGACTATCTTCCAATGCCGCCTGAGCAATACCGATAGTAATAGCGGCCCCTGAGATACGATCTATGTGAAGTAATTTTTGCATTTGAGGTATACCATCGTGAAGCTTACCTATAAGATTCTCCTTGGGAACCATTACGTTATCCAAAATAATTTCACTGGTAGGCGAGCCTCTCATGCCTAATTTTGATAGCTTTTTACCAACAGAAAAGCCTTCATATCCTTTTTCTACGATAAAAGAACTGATTTCTCGATCATTCCCAGTTCTTGCATACACAACGAACGTTTCTGCAACGGTGCCATTTGTAATAAACATTTTTCGCCCATTAAGACGATAAAAATTACCTTCTTCGACCGCTTGTGTTTTTAAGCCCATGGCATCAGATCCATGATCGGGCTCAGTCATGCACATGGCTCCTATTTTTTTCCCCATACAAAGATCAGATAAATACTTTTCTTTCTGTTCTTCATTGGCATTTGTGTTTATGTTATTTACGCAAAGTACGGCATGAGCCATATAGGACAGGGATGTAGATCCACAAACTCTTGCTAACTCCTCAGCACAAATGGCAGCAGCCAGAACATCCATCCCACCACCGCCATATTTTTCAGAAACAGTAACTCCTAAAATCCCAAAGGGTCCCATTTTGCAAAAAATATCTTGCTTAAATCCTTCTGTTTCATCGATTTCTCGAGCATATGGTTTTAGCTCCTTTTCTGAAAAACTTCTCACCGTTTCCCTTAGCATGGCATGCTCTTTAGAAATCATAATGCTCCTTCCTCATAAAATTTACTTTATCACTAATTTGAAGATTAAAAAAATATCTGCCCCACGATCGATTTTTAGTGGCCCTCATTTTTTAAAGAATCTAATCTCTCTGTCAACCAAACTTTAATTAATGCTGTTCTTCCAATTCCCTGACGCTTGGCTTCCATCATAAGCGCAGTCAACATCCATACAGGAAAGTCAACTGTAATGGTCTTTGTTGCCAAGTTCCAGTCAAATTGGTCAGCCAAATCTTCTCCAGCCTCTGCTCTTCGATCAAATTCTTCTGCTGTTAATTTTTTATGTTTGCTCTTTGTATCGTTTTTCATATTTTGTACCCTCCGCTCTATGGACTGATATAAATCTAACTTTCCCGACTCTGGGAGTCCAAATTGCAACCCATAAGGAATCGTCAATTTTTGCAACAGTTGCTTTTCTGATCTCCCCATTCATGGTTATGGCTTCGGCTTCAACTCTTATTTTGCTTTTCCAAATCTTTTGGGCCTCTTCAAAATCAATGCCATGTTTCTTTTTATTGGCCCTGCTCTTCTCGGGATCCCAATCGAATTCTATCATAAATTATACCACCCCACTTAAATATGTCAATTTGATATGTTTTATACAGTGTTTTTATATGTTTTATCTTTTATTCGCACAGAAATAACCTTATCCACTTCCGCTATGATTTGCCCTGCGTCGTCTAGGACATGGACCTGGAATTGGGGTTCCATTTTACCTTGCTGATCCACATGGGACTTGATTTTTGAGATTTCTTCCTTAGCGATATGAAACTTGGCATGCACCCTGCCTTTGCCTGGTCGCTTGAATCTGATCGTGGCGGCTTTGTCCCAAACAATATAATTCGAGCCTAAGTTTTCCATGAGTATCAGCATAAAAAATGGGTCGCACATTGCATAAAGAGATCCGCCAAAATGAACGCCCACATAATTTGTATTAAACCAGCGAAGCTTCATCTCCACATCAATGGTTGTTTTGTCTTTGGATATTTTTTTAACTCGAATGCCCGACGCCCAAAATGGAGGCCAAAAATTTATGAGATGATACAAGATCTTCTGACGCAAAGATCTCATCTGATTTTACTTAGTTTCTAAGAACGGCGGGATTTGATAACGCCCAATGGGCGCTACTTTTAATGTCCGGAACGAATTCAGCCACTCATGATTGGGATACGACGGATTCGTATACCCATAGCTCGAATTTGTGACCCAATAAAAATTTCCTTCTGACCAGTGCCGGATATCTTGAATATCTTGATCTGTTACTCCGATCGCATACCGATATGTACTTCCTTCAAGCGTCC
>CAZDSE010000054.1:0-9710 GCA_964507905.1 uncultured bacterium
CACTCGGGATAAAAAAGGTCTCTTTGAAGTGGCCGATAAAGGAACTTTCTTCCTTGATGAAATCGGAGATATGTCTCAAGCCATGCAAGTCAAGATATTGCGCGTTCTTCAGGAAGGGACCTTCACTCCCGTTGGAGCGGTTGAACCCAAACACGTCGATGTCCGGGTCATTGCAGCTTCGAATAAAGACTTAAAAGAGATGGTTGAACGCGGCGAATTTAGAGAAGATCTGTATTATCGGATCAACGTCATTAATGTCACCGTTCCACCTCTTAGAGAAAGAAAGGAAGATATCTCTCTTCTCATAGACCACTTTTTGGAAAAAGGCTCAAAAGAACAAAACGCGAAGAAAAAGGTCATTGCCAAAAGAGCGATGGAAAAATTACTGGATTACAATTGGCCAGGAAATATCCGAGAGCTGGAAAATGAAATTGAGCGGTTATCGGTTCTTTCCGGAAGCGATATCAAAGTATCGGCCGATATGCTGTCTCCGCGAATTAAAACGTTTGGTGAAAAAGGGAAAATCCAAGGTGTACGCATAGCGGGACAACTCAAAGATGCACTGGAAGAACTTGAGCGCGAGATGATTAAGGAAGGCCTGCGACGCACGTCATGGAACAAATCGAAGCTCGCCAAAGAGCTTGGGATTAGCCGAGCGGGACTTATAATGAAGGTTGAAAAATACGGCCTAGATAAACGCAAAATGCTTAAGAAGTAGACGTCGGCTATCCCCTAAACATCAAACTGAACCCATTGTGAGTAGTAGAATCTAATTCTCAAATATAAGAACAGTTTTTATTAATAATTTCATATAGTTACACAGACTGCGGTTTCTTTAAAAAAATCCATGATTGGCATACTAATTGCTAAATAGGCTTTCTGACATGAACTCAGACATTATCTCTTTATTAGACGAATGTCGCAGAACCAAGCATGAGCTGCAAGAAAGCTTGGAACTTAAAGACAAGCAATTCGATGCCCTGAAACAAAGCCTTTCTCCCAAAACGCATTTTGGTTTTTTGTTTAGTAAGAATCATGAAATGCAAAAAACCTTCCTTTTGGCTGAAAAATACAAAGATTTTTCATTTCCGATTGTTATCTTGGGCGAAAAAGGGTGTGGGAAAGAGGCCATGGCCAGAGCCGTTCATTTAAAATCCAATCGCAGAGGCTCCTTTATTGTCTACAGTCCATCACTGGCCCTTGAGGATATATTAACTCAGTCGGATGCCACACTTTATTTTCAGGATATAAGCCTCATCACACCTGACAAACAAAATGCGCTTCTCACCTGTTTGGATAATCCCGAATCGCGAGCGCGGCTCATGATTTCAACATCACAGCTGACTGAACTCGAACCTGTGGTTCAACAAAAACTTAAACCTTTGGTCCTAAACATTGTCCCGCTTCGTGACAGGAAAGAGGATATTCTTCATCTGATTTCCACATTCGTCCAAGAATTTTCACAAAACAGTAAAAACATTAATCACTTCTCTTCAACCGCTTTGGGAAAACTCCTAGAATATGAATGGCCATGCAACGTGAGCGAACTAAAACTCGAGATTAAAAGAATCCTTATGGACTATCCGACTCATTCGTTTTACACACTGAGTCACTTGTCTGAAAAAATTATTGGCACCTCTCTTAAAGAGCTTTGCATGATCATTCAACAAAAAGAAAAACTACCCAAGGCCATTGAAATTTTGGAACGGAAATTGGTTTTAGAATCCCTCATGAAACACAGCTGGAACAAATCGAAAGTATCGAGGGAACTTGGAATATCGAGGTCCGGACTTATCCAAAAGGTAGAAAAATATCATTTGGATCGAATTTACTTTCCGACGTTTTCCACAACAAAGCGACGGATGAGTTCACGAAATTCGTCTTTTATATCCATGAATTGAACCCCAAAGCCATTCACACCTTCCAAATCTTCAGACCACCCTTCGGTGGTCCAAATAATCTTTCCTCGGGTTCGAATGAGTGCGGGATGATTGGGCAGTGAAAAGTGCAAATCGACAATGGATCCAGCTGAAAATGGCAATTTGGGAGAACTGGCTTTTAAAAAAACCCCTCCCTCACTGATGTTTTCAGAATAAAATGTGAGAAAACTTTCTCGACCTTTTGCTTTTGGAATCTTAAAAACAATTTGGGCATGAACCCGAGTCCGGGCTGAAATTCTTGTCTCTTCCATACGAGGCATACAATAAAGAAGGCTAACATACCAAATCTTAATTGACAAGGTTATTGATTTTGTTAGACTTTTTCACATTGTGCCAAATCCATATGAAACCCTCCAAGATCTCAATGAAAAAGCACTCCTGGGTGGTGGGAAAGACCGAATTGACAAACAGCATGAAGCTGGAAAATTAACCGCCCGAGAACGAATCGATCACCTATTGGATGAAGATAGTTTTGTAGAAATCGATCGCTTCGTCACCCACCGATGCACCGATTTTGGGATGGATTCTCAAAAATTTGAAGGGGATGGGGTGGTGTCTGGATACGGAACCATCGAGGGTCGACTCGTCTATCTATATTCTCAAGATTTTACCGTATTTGGCGGATCGCTGAGCGGTGCCAATGCCAGAAAGATCTGTAAAGTCATGGAAATGGCCTTAAAAAATGGGGCTCCCATGATTGGTCTGTGTGACTCGGGTGGTGCCAGAATCCAAGAAGGGGTTGAATCCCTCGGCGGATATGCCGATATTTTTCTGAGAAATACGCTGTCTTCGGGGGTCATTCCACAAATTACAGCGATTCTGGGACCCTGCGCCGGAGGGGCGGTTTATTCCCCCGCCATCACGGACTTTGTCATGATGGTCAAAAATACAAGTTATATGTTTGTTACAGGACCTGATGTTATTAAAGCGGTGACCCATGAAGAGGTCACGAAAGAAAAATTGGGTGGAGCATTGACCCACAATCAACAAAGTGGCGTGGCTCATTTTGCCTGTGATGATGAAAAGCATTGTCTCCAAACCATTCGCGAACTGTTAAGTTATCTTCCATCGAATAATTTGGAAGATCCCCCTCGGGTTAAATCGACAGATGATCCCAAAAGGCTCACTCCAGATATTGAAGGAGTCATTCCGGATAATTCCAAAAAACCTTACGATGTAAAAACCATTATTCATTCGATTGTAGACCAAGGAAAATTTTTTGAAATTCATGGGCACTATGCCTTAAACATTGTGGTGGGGTTTGCGAGACTCAACGGAAAAGCTGTTGGGATTGTCGCCAATCAACCTGATGTATTGGCTGGGTGTCTTGATATTCACTCATCCGTTAAAGCCGCCAGATTTGTTCGGTTTTGCGATGCATTTAATATCCCTCTCATCACACTCGTCGATGTTCCCGGATTTTTACCCGGCTCCGATCAAGAATATGGGGGAATTATAAAACATGGCGCAAAACTTTTATATGCCTACGCAGAAGCCACCGTTCCCAAAATCACACTCATCACCCGAAAAGCATATGGCGGAGCCTACGATGTGATGGCGTCTAAGCACTTAAGAGCCGATATAAATCTGGCCTACCCGACGGCAGAGATTGCAGTCATGGGACCCGAAGGTGCCGTCAATATTATTTTTAAAAGAGAAATCGAGGGCTCAGCCAATCCGGAACAAAAAAGAGAGGAACTGATTTCTGAATACAAAAATACATTTGCCAATCCGTATAAGGCCTCTGAACTGGGTTATATAGATGAGGTCATTTTTCCCAAGGACACACGTGTGAAACTCATTCAAGCATTAGAGATGCTTAAAAATAAGCGTGAGTCTACTCCACCCAAAAAACACGGAAATATCCCGCTCTAACTTATGGCCAAACTTTTTAAGAAAGTCTTAGTCGCAAATCGGGGTGAAATTGCGATCCGCATCATCCGAGCTCTTCATGAGATGAATATTGAAGCAGTGGCCGTGTATTCGCTGGCCGATCGGACGAGTTCTCATATTTCTCTTGCCGACGAAGCATATCTCTTGGGCGGCCCTCTTTCGGCGGAAAGTTATTTAAATATCCCCAAAATTATTGAAACTGCCAAGAAAGCCAAAGTAGACGCGATTCATCCGGGATATGGTTTTTTATCTGAAAATGATGAGTTTGCTCTGGCGTGTGAAAAAGCAGGAATTATATTTATTGGCCCCTCGGCAGAAGTCATGCGCCTCATGGGAGATAAAGTCAGTTCCCGAGAAACGATGAAGCGAGCCGGAGTTCCCATTGTCCCGGGGAGTGAAGAGCCGATTCGTTCCGTGCTTCAAGCAAAAAAAATTGCCACAAAACTATCCTATCCCGTCGTTGTAAAAGCCTCTGCGGGAGGTGGTGGAAAAGGGATGAGAATCGTTCGCCATGAGAGGGAGCTCGAAAAATCTTTGGAAGCTGCCAAGCGTGAAGCCAAAGGCGCATTTGGAGATGATACGATCTATATTGAAAAATATTTAGAAGGTCCCCATCATGTGGAAATTCAAATTTTTGGAGATCATCAAGGGAACGTCATTCATCTGTATGAGAGAGAATGTTCCATTCAACGACGTCATCAAAAAGTAATTGAAGAAAGTCCCTCCCCCTATATTGACGCAAAACTCAGACAAAAAATGTGCGATGTGGCAGTGAAAGCCGCAAAATCCATTGGCTATATCAATGCGGGCACGTTTGAATTTTTGGTCGATAAACATAAGCAGTTTTATTACTTGGAAATGAACACGCGTCTTCAGGTGGAACACCCCATTACCGAAATTGTGACTGGCACCGACATGGTCAAACTTCAAATCAAAATTGCTGCGGGTCATCCGATCCCCTTTAAGCAAAAAGAGATTCATCAACATGGACACGCCATTGAATGCCGAATCTATGCCGAAGATCCACTGAACAATTTTCTTCCCAGTCCGGGAAAGATTCAGTCGTATCGAATTCCCCAGGGGCCATTTGTGAGACTTGATAGTTATTTGTATTTGGGATGCGAAATCCCCATTTTTTATGACCCCCTCATTGGAAAGTTATGCGTGTGGGGAGCCAACCGACGGGAAGCCGTTGAAAGAATGGCCCGCGTCTTAAAAGAATTTGTAATTAAAGGCATTCGAACCAATCTCATTTTCCATCGTCAGGTCGTCATGATGGAAAAGTTTATCGATGGAAAATATGACACGCACTTTATTGATCAAGAATTTAAAACCCCCAAAACAAAGCCCACGGGACTCTTAAGAAACATGGTCTTGGCGGTCGCCGCCATCGATGGATACAAGAAAAGTAAAGCCACACAAGCCACGATCGTTGAAGAATTTCATATGTCCCCATGGCTCAGAACCGCACGAACCGAAAGCTTGAGACATTTTAATCGAGGCATGCCATGAGAGAATGCTCATGATCTTTGACGCACGCTTTGACGACAAGCACCACACGGTAAAAGTCATCGAAGACAAACAAGGGGGGTATCTCATCACGATCGATAGCGGAGATCCTTTTCATGTGGATGTCATTGACAAGCTGGCCGGAGGATATTCGCTTCTTCATAAAAGTCAGTCATTTGAATTTGATGTCGAAAGCAAAGATCATCAGTTTAATGTCATCTCTCGGGGACAATTTTATTCCGTTGAGCTCATGGATCAAAAGTTGGGAGACTTAAAAGGCAAAGAATTTGGAGAAAAAAAACTCGTTGCTCGAATGCCGGGTAAAATTATTAAGGTCATGGTGAAGGCCGGAGATACCGTCACAAAAGGCCAGGGACTCGTCATCATGGAAGCCATGAAAATGGAAAATGAATTAAAGTCACCTGTATCTGGAAAGATTAAATCGATTAAAGTTCAGGAAGGAAAAACGGTGGATGCAGGTACTGAATTAATCCTTTTGGAATAATCATGAATGATGCATCTCATCAAGAATCTCCAGGAAAATTTCCATTCACGCGAGGCATTCATTCCGATATGTATCGCACCAAACTCTGGACCATGCGTCAGTATGCCGGGTTTGGCACCGCTGAAGACTCCAACAAACGATATCATTATCTATTAAAACATGGGCAAAAAGGGTTAAGCATCGCGTTTGATCTTCCCACACAAATGGGTTTTGATTCGAATCATCCCTTAAGCCATGGCGAAGTGGGAAAAGTGGGAGTGGCCATTGATACCTTGGATGACATGAAGGTCCTTCTCCACAATATCCCATTGGATCAAGTTTCAACTTCCATGACCATCAATGCAACTGCTTCTATATTGCTGTGTCTTTATATGGCGGTTGCAAAATCTAAGAAAATCCCCCTCAATAAACTTCAAGGCACGATTCAAAATGACCTATTGAAAGAATATATATCGAGGGGCACATATATTTATCCCCCCAAAGAATCTCTCCGAATCACAACAGACATTTTTAAGTTTTGCAAAAATACTCTCCCTCAATGGAATACGATTTCCATCTCCGGCTATCACATTCGCGAAGCCGGGGCGACGGCGGTGCAAGAAGTGGCATTCACATTGGCCAATGGAATCACCTATGTCCAAGCCGCGCTGGAAGCTGGACTTAAAATTGATGAATTTGCTCCCCGACTTTCTTTTTTCTTTAATGTGCACAATAACTTTTTAGAAGAAGTTTCAAAATTTAGAGCGGCCAGAAAACTTTGGGCCAATATTATGAAAGAGAGATTTCATGCCACAGACGACCGATCCTGTATGCTGAGATTCCATGCACAAACCGCTGGCTCATCACTCACCGCCCAGCAACCGTTAAACAATATTGCCAGAGTCACGCTTCAAGCGTTGGCGGCCGTGTTCGGGGGAACGCAGTCTTTGCACACCAATAGTTTTGACGAAGCCTTGTCATTACCGACTGAAGAATCGGCCCGAATTGCGCTTCGCACCCAGCAAATCATTGCCCATGAAAGCAAGGTCACTCATTTCTCAGATCCATTGGGTGGCTCGCATGCGATTGAATCATTAACTCAAGAAATTGAAGACAAAGCAAAATCCTATATTCAAAAAATTGACGCCCAAGGCGGAGTCATTGCCTGTATTCAAAATGGCTACCTCCAAAAAGAAATTCAATCTTCCAGTTTCGAGTATCAAAAAAAGATTGAAGCCAAGCAAGAAGTCATTGTGGGAATCAACGAATTTACTGTCGATACTGAGCCCAAGGTCAAGATTCAAAGAGTCAGTCCTGCCTTAGAAAAAAAACAAATTGAAAAATTAAAGAAGTTTAAAAAGAACCGAAATCAAAATAAAGTTCAAGAGATTCTAAGAAAATTAAAAGACACCGCCCAAAGCAAAGACAATCTCATCCCCATTATCTTAGAATCTGTCGAATCCCACGCAACTCTCGGCGAGATTTCTGATGCATTGAGAGAAGTGTTTGGGGTGTATAAGGAAAATGTAACGCTGTGAAACATATCCGAATGCATTTAAAGAATAATCAGCTCTTGCGTGAAAAAGATTCGGCTGCTATAGCTCACAAACAATAGGAGGATCTCATATGAATATTAATTTTTTTAAATTTCAATTCGCTTTGTCCAGTTTGTTGCTCTTATCTGCCCCCATGGCCAGCGCAAAGGACAGCCTGGCTTCGAGAGTTACAGAATTGCAAACCATTCTTGAAAGCCCTGGCGTCTTAAAGGAAGCCCCTTATGGACAAGATGAGAATCTAACGTATGAAGCCACTGTTGATAGTATTTATGTTGTAAAAAAAGAATCCGTTGGACAAATCATAGAAGATGAAATCAAAACGTTAGTTAAAGACTATTTGCCGCCCAAAACAGAAACTCTACAATTGAATAAATTATTGGACCTTTGGCCTGACACTGGATTTACTCTATGGTCGGGACATCCGAACAGTGAAGCAAATCGAGAATTATTATTAACTCAACTCATTCGGCAAGATTCGTTTCTAAAAGTAAAAGAAATATTGGATAGAGAGGATACTGTATTGTGGGATTTCGTCCGTTTTCAGTTTGTAGACAACTCAGCAGAACTCATCGGTCGAGAGCTGTTTTTCATTAATGTCGTCTACGCCCATAAGATGCTCGTCATTCGAATTGATTATAGTGAGGGATGAACGAGTCGGTGCCAGTCACAATAATTTAGTATTGACTAATTAGGCATATTAAGTAATACTTAATTATGGAGACGCAGTATGCCTAAAGCCGGAAGACCATTAAAAGGCCCTCAAAAAAGAATCCGAGTGTCATTTACGCTCTTACCTCATCAAGTGGAATGGCTGAAACAAGAAGCCGAAGCCTTGGACATCAGCCGAAGTGAATTCTTGGATAAATTGTTTGGCGAAAAAATTCAATTCGATCCCAGCAAAGGCAAAAAACTATCGAAGATCTATGTCCCTCAAACCAAAATTACAGCCTTTTGTGAAAAGCATCATGTGGAAAATCTCTCTTTATTTGGATCCGTATTGCGCAATGATTTTACAAAAGAAAGCGACATTGATGTTTTGGTTCAGTTTAAAAAAGATCAGCATCCTACCCTGTTCACATTGTCTTCTATGGAACGAGAACTAGAAGAAATCTTTGGCAGTAGGAAGGTAGATTTAAGAACACCTTATGAGCTAAACAAATCTTTTCGAGATGATGTACTTCGCGAAGCAAAAGTAATCTATGAAGCATCGAAAAAATAAAACGACAGATGACCTGGTCAAGATAGGCGATATGCTTTCGGCTATGAAAGAAATTTTTTCCTTCATTAAAGAAAAAAAACGAAGTGATTTAGACAAAGATCGAATGCTGGCGCTTTCTCTGATTAAAGAAATTGAAATCATAGGAGAAGCTGCTGATCAGATTTCTAATACTTTCAAAGAAAAAAACGATCAAATTCCATGGCGGGATATTATTGACATGCGAAATCGACTCATTCATGGGTATTGTGATATTGATTACGATGTCGTTTGGGATACGATCACTTATAATTTAAAACCTCTCATGTATTTGCTAAGGAGATTAATTTCATAATTATGAAATCCCACACTAAACCGCTTCCACCACGATCGCAATCCCTTGTCCCCCACCAATACAAGCCGAGCCAATTCCATATTTTTTCTTCTGACGGCGGAGTTCGTAGAGAAGGTGATTCGTGATGCGGGCGCCGGAGGCAGCCAGAGGATGACCCACGGCAATGGCGCCACCATTGACATTTGTGAGTTCTCGGGGCAGATTAATTTCTTTTTCGACAGATAAATATTGAGCGGCAAAGGCTTCATTGACTTCAATTAAATCAATGTCATTTAATTTCAGATTCAATTTACTTAAAACTTTTGGAATCGCCAATGCTGGACCCATTCCCATAAATTTTGGATCACATCCGGAAGCTGCCCATCCCAATAATTTTCCAATGGGTTTTAAATTGTGTTTTTTTACTGCCTCCCCACTGGCAATCACCATCGCTGCGGCTCCGTCGGTAATGCCACTCGCACTTCCTGCGGTCACGACCCCTCCTTCGACAAAGTATGCTTTCAGTTGAGACAGTCCCTCGAGCGTGGTCTGAGGCTTTGGGTGTTCATCATAGTCTAAGATCCATTTACTTCCCTTAGGACCTTTCATTTCAAGAGGTGTAATTTCTTCTGTAAAATACCCCTTCTCTTTGGCCTGACTATATGCCATTTGACTTCGAAGAGAATATTCATCACAGGCTTTTCGTGAAATTCCTTTTTGCTTGGCCAACTCTTCGGTACTCACCGCCATGGATAATCCCGTATAGGTATCTGTGAGAGCCGCCCACAAATAATCTTGA
>CAZDSE010000055.1:0-4223 GCA_964507905.1 uncultured bacterium
TAAATAAAACCAAAAATAATCTTTTCATGAAGCACCCCCATTACTTTTTTCGTACAGAACAAGGAAACCAATGCTTATGTCTACAAAAGAGATCTTTAAAATGCAATCCCTGGGACAAAAAAATGCACCAATTTTTTGGAGCAATTTTCTATTGATCATGGAATTATCTAGATCTTCTTACGACGAATGGACATTTCGGATCACCAAATGGCCCACATCTTTAATGAGTACCCATGGCAGTTGATTGTTTTTTATTTTTTTGTCTGATCGTGTGAAGTGGAGGATGTCACTGGGCAGGGGCATTTTTGAAAAACCATATAAATTTAATAGTGTAACAGTATCTTCAAATGTTTTTTGATCACATAATTTTTTTCTAAGAGACAATTCGGCTGCATAAAATATTCCCTGGGCGACGGCTTCGCCATGGGTCAAAGAGTAGTGAGAGGATGTTTCCAATGCGTGACCCAATGTGTGGCCTAGGTTTAAAAAATGTCTTTGATTATGATCTCTTTCGTCGCATTCAATGTATTTCTTCTTAATTTTTATACATTCAGAAATGAGCTGGGTGAGAATCTCTGGGTCTTTGGATAAGATTTCATCTTTGTGGGCATGTAAAAGATTCCAGATCTTTGATTTTTTTCCTGCGATAATGGCACACTTGATCGCTTCTGCCATTCCAGATGAAAAGTCTCTGGGTGAAAGAGTATTTAAAAACGCCACATCACAAAACACAGCTTTGGGATGATAAAAAGATCCAATTAAATTTTTTCCTTGAGGAAGATTGATTCCACATTTTCCTCCAATGGCGCTGTCCAATTGGGATAAAAGAGTTGTTGGGATGGCAATATAAGGGATTCCTCTTAAATAAATAGAAGCCACAAATCCGGTGATATCTCCCAGAACACCTCCTCCCAAATAGAGTAGAAGACTGTATCGATCACAAGACAATTTGAGGAGTTCGTCTATCATCCCTTGAACGGTAGACAATTGTTTGCTTTGTTCCTCATCAGATATTTTAATAAAGTGAAGGGAAGGAGCAATATCTCTGAGTGTATTTCGATACAAGGATAAGATGTGAGGAGATGAGATACAAACAATTTGGGAAGGGTTTAATTTTTGTAGATATCTGGGCAAAATTTTAAGTGTGTGAATACCTATTTGGACGGGATATGTGTGATGGGGCAAAGATATGAGAATTTTAGTCATGGGACAAATAATTTTTAAAATTTTTCCTGACATCCAAAAGAGAATCTCCGCCAAATTTTTCGAGAAATGCTTTGGCGATCTCAATGGCAACGGTGTTTCTGGCCACAACTGAGGCTGCTGGGACGGCACATGTGTCTGTTCTGGGGCGAATGGCTTTAGATCCTTTTTTGGTGGTCATATGGACAGTGTTTAACGATTTTTTAGACAAGGTAGACAGAGGCTTCATAAATCCTCTCACGATTAATTCTTCACCTGTCGTCACTCCGGCTTCCAGCCCTCCACTTCGATTGGTGTTGCGATAAAATCCGAATGTCTTTGGGTTTTTTTTATTCCAAAAAATTTGTTCATGTACCGATGAGCCTTTCCGGCTAGAGTTCAGGATGGCATCTCCGATTTCAACCCCCTTAATCGCAGGAATGGCCATGATGGCTTGGGCCAGCCTGCCGTCCAACCTTTGATCCCATTGAGAAAAACTTCCAAGTCCAATGGGCAAACCTCTGACATTGACTTCAAATGTGCCGCCCAAGGATTCTCCGGACTTTTGGCTTTGTGTAATGAGGCGCACCATTTTATTTTCTGCGTCATTATCTGGACAAAAAAGCGGAGATTTTACGATTCTAATTTTTTGCTTCCATGGTTCCAAGTTGCTTTTGATGGATATGGGACCGATCGAAGAAACAAATGATAAACACTCTATGCCAAATTCTTTTAAAAAAATTTGACACAATGCCCCCACACTCGTTCGAATGGCAGTTTCTCTGGCGCTGGATCTCTCCAATGCATTTCGAATATCATTGTGCTTAAACTTTAATGTTCCGACGAGATCGCCGTGTCCGGGTCTGGGGGTTAAAAGCAGAGGAAGTGAATCTAGATTTTGAGAAGCGTTGTTTTTGATCTGAAACGTAATGGGATATCCCAGTGTTTTTCCATGACGAATACCAGATAAAATTTTTACTTCATCATTTTCAATTGTCATGCGTGCGCTTCGTCCCAGGGAATGTTGACGATAAGCGAGTTCTTGATGAATGAAACCTAGGTCAATAGTTAGGCCAGCGGGCAGGCCTTCCACTATGGCCGTGAGACAAGGCCCATGAGATTCTCCAGCGGTTAAAAATCGTAATGTCATAATATTATTTTTTTACGTCCAATGTTTGAGCGAGTTTTTGTGCGCGCTTTAAAACAGAGGAAATGTCTCTCATGATAATCGTGTTTGTCAGTCTGTCAACAGAGAGTGAGCCACGTTCGGAAAGCAATGGATAGATGTGTCTCGTCAAATGACCCGCTTGGCGATTGTTTAATGGAAGAAAAAGGGTGTGAAGCGATTCAAGCCCATCCTTGGCGGTCAGTGCTTCTTTTGCTTTTTCTTTTTCTTCCTTGAGTGCGTTGAGGGAAGCAATGCGCAAAATATTTCCTTGTTTGACAAAGCCCAATTGATGCGACTGTAAAATCATGATGAGTGCTTCATCCCAAGGAACCTTGACCAGTCGAACGCTGACTTTTCCTGAAACATCTTTTCCAATAATCATATTATAGTCGCTGGTTTCGGACAAAAGGCGCAATACATCGTGAATATCCGCATCTTTGGTTTGAATAGAAAGTGCTCGGCCCGGAAGTTTAGATGGAGACGTTAAGTAGTTTCCAAAGTCTTGTGTGAACTCATCATCCTCGAGCGCTTTTGCCACTTTTGGTTTTATAAAATCAATGTGGATTAAATTGGCTTCTTGGGTGATTTCTGGAACCAAAGAATCTTTAAAAATGAAACTGACCTTGGTACTCGGGAAAGGATCATCCGATGTGGTTGCTCTGACTTTCCGCAAATAACTGTCTTCTTCATCTAAATCAATATTTGAAACAGAATCTGCGGTTTTAATTCCCTTAAGTTCAATGACAAGCTCTCGATCCAAAAGGGTTTTGTGAAATTCGACCGCTTCAGAAGATGAAAGCGTTACTCGATCCTTGTTCGATGGAAGGACGGAGCGGGTGATACTGTCTAGCGTTTTTTTAGGGAGTTCTGGTGCTGGCTCTAAAGCAGGAGTTTCTTGGGGAAGAGCGGGTGCTGCGGTTTCTGCTTCTGTCTTGGCCTGCTCTTCTAGGTCCTGTTTGGCTTGTTCTTCTCGTTGCTCTTCCGCTTTGGCCATTGTTTCTTGTTCAATGGGGGGCATTTCTGTCTCCGGTGGAGTGATGATCTCCGGAGATTCTGCCAGAGTGGATGGACCTTCTTTTAGATCCAGCCTTACCCCATATTCGGTTTGTTTGACAGAAAAGTCGGAATCTTTTTTTAAATGGACAATGGCTTGTACGAAGGGCCGGCCATCTATTTCTACGGATTTTGCCTCTATAGATTCAATGGCATCATCTTTTATTTTCTTTGGAAGTCTCGTTTCCGATAAATAGACCGAGTCTAAGTATACGATGACAGCGAGAGGGTCTGTCACTTTGTCTGCAGAATAACTTTTAACAGGTTGTGTCGTAAATAGACCGACGAAGCTCAATTCCCCTTTTTTGGTAAATTTAACCTCATCCAGATATGTGAAATTGGGATCTCGTGGAGGACGGCCAGCGCATCCAAAAAGGAGATTCACGGTTACCGCAAAAAACACCCAAATCCAAATTTGGGAATATTTTTGCATCTTATTCTTTGATCTTAAAGGTAACCTCACCCAATGGACCTTTAATAACCACAATATTATCACCAATCTGAGAGACTTTACCACCGTTTTTACCGATGGCTGTTCCGGGGGATGCGATGAACGTTTTTCCATCGGTGGTTTTAAATAAACAGAGTTTTTTATCGGTGTCCCAGACAATGGCCTGAAGCGTCAGATCCGAGAAGGAATATTGTTTTAAGCTTTTGGCGTCCAGTGGCTTATCCCAAGGGGTTACGATGGGTTCAAAGGGATTTCTGGCAGCGATGAGCCAAAGAGAGATCAGTATTAATAGATATTTTTTTTTCATTTTCCCTGCTTTCTAAAGGCAGTGACCACCGCTTGGGTTGAAATCACGTAATTTCCCTCGCG
>CAZDSE010000055.1:4233-9694 GCA_964507905.1 uncultured bacterium
CCGGACGTGACATGTCGATGTCCGAAATGAGTATTTTTCGTTCCCCAGTACTTAAGTATCTCAAAAATTGAAGGGTTTGGTCAAACGTTCCCCTGAGTTTTATGGCAATGGGCATTTCAATGAGGGGACCCAGCGGCTTTTCTTCCGCAGGCTTAAATAATAAAAACTCGAGTCTCAAGCTCTTTCCCTGCTTGGTCCACTTGGACAAAAGTTCAGGTGTGTCATCAATTTGGGGGGCAGAGGCCAAAATATCTTTTGGAATGTCGGGAGAGGTCGTCAATCTGGGGGCGGAAGATTGGATTTCCTTTTTTTGTTGTCTAAGACCAGATGCTTTTTTTTCCAGCGATTCGACTTCGGATAAAAGAGACTTCACTCTTTCGTCTTTTGGCACAAAGACCCCAAAATAAAAGAAAAGAAGTATAAAAACGGCCATCGCAAATAAAAGAAGAAGACGAATAAGGGCTGAGAGTTTTGTCATAGTTTGGTTCGTTCTCCACTGATGACACAGCTAATGGCAAATCGTTTTAATGGATTTTTTTGATCGGCCATTTGTTCGGCCAACACCAATTTTACTTCTTCAAAAAGCGGAGAACTTTTTAATTTCAAGACAAAACCAGAGATGGCCTCATTATCAATCGCAAATCCATTGACCACGACCATGTTCTCTTTGTGAGAGAGATAGCTGATCCATGCCGATTCGGGCAAGCTTTGACCCACAGAGCTTAAGACATTGAGTAACGATTCACTGCCATCTTTTAATTTTTGGGAAAGCTCAGCAACATCTTTTTTAGATTCGGTGTCTTCTTCTTGTTTGGATTTTAGTTTTACAATTTCTCTTTGAAGAGATTCTATCTCGAGAGAAAGTTCATCTTTTTGTTCTGATGCTTTGGATTCTCTAAACGAAACATTTTTGTAAAATGTATATAAGAATGCAATTTCAAAGCCGATTAATATAAACGCAAAAATTAAAACGAAAATAGAGGGACGAAAGGGCATTCGTGGTGACCCTCCTCCAGCCCGTTTTAATCCCGAAAGAAGATTGATTTGGGTTTTATTCATGACAGGTCTCGACCAGCCAGACTCAGTGCGACGGGAAAGAAAGGAGCCAGTTCTTCTGCATTTTGGAGGTTCAATGATGTGCCCAAAGAAATGTTCGAAAGAAAAGGGAGATCAGATGTTTTAAGAGACAGCCTTCGTTCCAACCAATCTTGGATTACGGTCATCTTAGATGCTCCCCCGCTCAGATAAAGATATTTTAAGGTAAGTTGTGGAAATTGATGGGTCACCGTCTGAGAGCATTGTTCCAGTCCATGCAAACATTTTTCAAAAGAAGTTTGGGCAATTTCCAGAATTTCTTTAGGGATATATTTTTCTTTTTCAGGAGTAATTTTAAGCGCCTCTGCCTCGGCAAAACTAAGCTGCATGTGTTCTCGGATATCTTGAGTCAGTGTATCTCCTCCAAATGAGATGGGTTTATAAAATACAGGGACATTTTGTTCTACAACGATGAAATGACTGAGTCCGGCCCCCATGTGTAAAATGGCATACGCCGAATCTTTGGTATGATAAAACGATGTGATGGCGGTAGGTAGGGTATCTATGGCAGTCGGTTTTAGATCGCATGCTTCCAAAAGAGACAGATAAGATTCAAGATATTTTTTTTGAACAGCCACCAGCAACAAATGACTGTTTAACGTGTCATTTTGAGAAAGTACCTGAAAATCCAATTGAAAATCTTCTGGCACAATTCCCAAAAATTGTGTGGCCAAAATTGAAATCTGATCTTTTACCTCAGCTTGAGAGAGTGTGGGGATAGAGATTTTTTTCACAATCACATGCTCTCCACCCAAAGCCAGCGCAACTTGTTGGGTGCGAAGGTTATTTTTTTTAAAAAGATCTTTTATGGATTCTTCCAAAGTGAAAGAATCTAAAATCTCACCTTCAACCAATGTCCCAAAGGGAAGCGGCTGATGGGCCAGGGTGTGTGCGATATATTGGGAATTTTTAAAGGTTAATTTGGCGACTTTGACCGAGTGAGATCCAATATCTAGGCCAATTGTTTCGTGTTCACTGCCCCATTTGCCAAAAAGAGACATTGGTTGTCCTATATGTTAAATATGTTAAAAAATGTGCTAAGTTACTAATTTTATAGCAAATTTTTGAATAAACAGCAAGAATTACGTTCCGGTTGAATGATCATCATTAAAATGCTAATAATTTAATACCATGCATATCACCCAAGAGTTGATTCACCATCTAACAGAACTTGCATTGCTTGAGCTCACCCCTGAAGAAGAAACCAGATATGCCAAAGAATTGGATGGTCTCATTGGCTATTTTGAAAAACTCCAAGAAATAGACACCTCCAAAGTAGAACCCACATACCATGCGGTTCCCATTCGAAATGTGTTACGTCCTGATGATGTCAAAAAAACATTTAAAATAGATGATCTCATTGCGGTTTTGCCCTTCCATGAAGAAGGGGCCATTAAGGTCCCCAAAATCATAGATATTCCATAACCATGAACCTGACCGATCTCAATATCACAGAGCTTTCTCAAAAACTGTCTAAGAAAGAAATCAGTTCGGAAGAACTCACCCGTGCATGTTTAACGCGAATTCATGAAACCCAAAAAAAATTAAATACGTTTATTACCATTACTGAAGATTTGGCCATAGACACCGCCAAAAAAATCGATGCCAAACGGGTCAGAGGAGAAACGCTTTCTCCTCTGGCAGGAATTCCCGTTGCGTTGAAAGATATTTTTTTAACAAAAGGCATTCGGACCACATGTGCCTCTCATATTTTGGACAATTTCATTCCACCTTATGACTGTACGGTTTATGAGAGGCTAAAACAAAATGATGTCGTTTTGGTCGGGAAATTAAATCAAGACGAATTTGCGATGGGATCTTCCAATGAAAATTCTTTTTTTGGCTCTGCTAAAAATCCGTGGGATCTAACCAGAACTCCCGGAGGGTCGAGCGGAGCATCGGCGGCCAGTGTTGCGGCCGGACAATGCATCGGATCTTTTGGGACAGATACCGGAGGATCCATTCGTCAACCCGCATCCATGTGTGGCGTGGTGGGACTGAAACCCACCTATGGACGGGTCAGTCGGTATGGTATTATTGCGTTTGCATCATCTCTCGATCAGGTGGGTCCATTCGGAAGATCGGTGGCAGATACTGCGCATCTATTAAAGGCTGTGGCTGGGCATGATCCAAAAGACTCGACATCCGTTCCACTTCCTGTGCCAGATTATATTTCTCATCTCAAAAAAGATGTTAAAGGATTAAAAATTGGAATTCCAAAAGAGTATTTTGTAAAAGGCCTAGAAAAGTCAGTCGAAAAATCGATTTATACCGCCATTGATGTTTTAAAAAAATTAGGGGCAGTTGTTCAAGAAATTTCTCTGCCCCATACACATTATGCGATCCCGACCTATTATTTGGTGGCGACTGCTGAAGCGAGTTCCAATCTGGCCCGATATGATGGCGTTAAATATGGATTTCGGGCCAAGTCGACCACATTAAAAGACATGTATAAAAAAACAAGAGGAGAAGGCTTTGGTGTAGAAGTCAAACGACGAATCATGTTGGGAACGTTTGTGTTGAGCAGTGGATATTATGATGCATATTACAAAAAAGCGAGCCAAGTGCGAACCCTTATTAAAAAAGATTTTGAAGACGCATTTAAAACATGTGATTTGATTGTGACTCCGACGGCCCCCACCACTGCTTTTAAGTTGGGAGAAAAAATGGACGATCCGCTTCAAATGTATTTGTCTGACATTTTTACCATTTCTACCAATTTGGCCGGTCTTCCGGGATTGGTCGTGCCCTGTGGATTTGATGAAAAAAATCTTCCCATTGGGCTTCAAATTTTGGGACCCCATTTTAAAGAAGAAACGATGTTTCATTTGGGATATGCCTATGAACAAGCCACAGATACTCATAAAAAGAAGGCCCCACTATGAGTGCATACGAATCGGTGATTGGACTTGAAGTTCATGCCCAGCTTAAAACAAAGAGCAAATTATTTTGTGGATGTTCCACGGAGTTTAACGCCAAAGAAAATGAAAACACATGCCCTGTATGTACGGGCATGCCGGGATCACTTCCGGTTTTAAATAAATTGGCAGTGGATTATGCGATTAAAATGGCTCATGCCACGCATTGTAATATTAATGAAGTTTCGATTTGGGCCAGAAAAAACTATTTTTATCCCGATCTTCCAAAGAACTATCAAATTTCTCAATATGATCGTCCCTTGGCGGAGGAAGGATTTGTTGAGATCACATGCGACGGACTATCAAAGAAAATTGGTCTTGTTCGAATCCACATGGAAGAAGATGCGGGGAAAAATATTCATGGCACCATCGCGAGCTATGTGAATTTAAACCGTGCTGGAACGCCACTCATTGAGATTGTATCCAAACCCGACATGCGAAGTGCCAAAGAAGCCGGCATTTATTTAAGAGAGCTCAGATCCATGGTGCGATATTTGGATGTGTGCGACGGGAATATGGAAGAAGGCAGTTTTCGGTGCGATGTCAATATTTCTCTAAGAAAAGTGGGCCAAGCAGAACTTGGAAAAAGAGCAGAAATTAAAAATATTAATTCATTTCGATTTGTTGAAAAGGCGATTGAGTTTGAATTTGATCGGCAAAAAGAAATTCTAGACAGCGGCGGAAGAGTCATCCAAGAAACGAGGCTTTGGGATTCTGAGAAAAATCAAACGTTTTCGATGCGAAGCAAGGAAGAAGCCCATGATTATCGGTATTTTCCAGAGCCAGATCTATTGCCACTGACAGTAGATAGATCCTGGACTGAAGAAATAAAAAAAACACTCCCCGAATTGGGGCAAGAAAAGAAAAAAAGATTTATGACCCAATATGCACTCAGTGAATACGATGCGGCTCTGTTGACTTTGGAAAAAGAATTGGCACAATATTATGAAGAAGCGGTTTCTATATCTAAAAATCCCAAATTAACATGCAATTGGATTTTATCCGAACTCTTACGAGAATTCGATTCGGACAAAATAGCATCTTGTAAAATATCCTCTAAGCATTTAGGAGAGCTGGTACACCTGATTGATGCAGGCACCATATCCGGAAAAATTGCGAAGGAAA
This sequence comes from uncultured bacterium, assembly GCA_964507905.1. Classification (GTDB taxonomy): domain Bacteria; phylum Bdellovibrionota; class JACOXK01; order 2-02-FULL-40-11; family 2-02-FULL-40-11; genus CAZDSE01. The sequence continues at coordinate 9,372 of CAZDSE010000055.1, forward strand.
TATTTTCCAAGATGCTCACCACTGGACAGCCCCCTCAAAAAATTGTAGAAAAAGAGGGACTCACCCAAGTTTTGGATGAAGCGATTATTGAAACTTGGATTGATGAGGTTCTTAAAGAAAACAAAGAGTCTGTCGATAAATACAGGGCGGGGCAACAAAAATTATTTGGCTTTTTTGTAGGGCAAGTGATGAAGAAAAGTCAGGGGAAAGCAAATCCAGCATTGGTTAACGAACGTTTAAAAAAGAAATTAGAATAGGAGGAAAGATGAAAAAAGCGTTGATTGTGGTTGGGGTATTGATCGTGCTGGTCGTGGGAATCACCT
>CAZDSE010000056.1:0-561 GCA_964507905.1 uncultured bacterium
AAAGTCGAACGTGAATTGGATAAATGGGAAGGGCAAGCTTACTTTGTAAGACTGCCAATAGATCCAAAACAACTCATAACATGGTTGGAAAACCCATCATTGGTGAAAAAACTTTCTGAGAAGAAAATAGAAAGCAAAGAAGAAATAAAGGAAATACCACAAAAGGAAATGCCACAAGAGAAAATACCAGTAGACGAGAATGTCGAACCAGAAGTAGGTGAAATGAAAAAGGAAACAGAAATTAAACACAAGAAGAAAGATCATGCGGCAACTCAGGAAGTTTCTACTTTGAAAGATTATATCGATCTTAAAGAAAAAGAAATTTTGGAATTACAACTCGATTTGAAGCGAGCCAAAGATCAATTGGAGCTCACATCCAAAAGATCGAGTGAGATGGACTATGAATATACCAAAATGAAAGATCAGGTTCAGGATTTTCAAAAAAAATTAGAACTTTTGACTCGTGAAAATGAGGATTTTAGAGAACAGCATGCCAAAGAATTAAAATCACGGGAACAAGAGATTCAAACCAAGGCGGATAAAATTTTAATGGCGGAGAGA
>CAZDSE010000056.1:571-2902 GCA_964507905.1 uncultured bacterium
TGATGTGGCGAATAAAAAGTTTGAAGAATTAAGAGAACGGGTGAGAAGAGATATTCAACAAATTCGTGTGCATGAGAAAGAATTAGAAGCGCGCTTAGAAATTTTAAAGAAGGATTCCGAAACTCTGATCCAAGCCAAGGATAAAAAACTGCTTGAGTTTAAGAGAAAAATGGATGCCTTGGAGTACGAGCTAGAAATTGTGCGAGAGCGGGAGGCAGAGGCCACACGCAAAGTAAAATTCTGGCGAGATCGGATGGATCGGGTGTTAAGAGCCTTAAGACTTGGCAGTTCCCTACTGGAGAGCGATGAAGATCTGGAAGAATTTGAAAGATCCTCTATCGACATCAAAAAAACCCAAAAAGCAGCTTGAATACCGAATAGGCCCATGATAAGGTATACGCGTCGTTGTGCTTATTAAGGTAATGTAATGTATAGTCACTTGGACGCTTGAATGAAAATTAGGCATCTAGAACTCGTTGGATTTAAATCATTTATGAATAAAACCGTCTTAACTTTTGAAGACGGGATTACTGCCGTTGTGGGCCCCAATGGCTGCGGAAAAAGCAATATTGTTGATGCCATTTTTTGGGTCATGGGGGACCAAAGCGCCAAACATCTCCGAGGACGGGAGATGGAAGATGTTATCTTTGCCGGGACATCCAATCAATCATCAGCTGGTTTGGCTGAAGTCAATATTACCTTTTCTACTGAAGATGGTGGAGCGCCAGCACAATACAGTCAATTTTCCGAAGTCACCGTATCTCGGAGGCTCTATCGCTCGGGTGAGAGTGAGTATTTGATCAATCGCACACCCTGTCGTTTGAAAGACGTGGTCGAGTTTTTTATGGATACGGGTGTTGGATCAAAATCTTATGCCATCATCGAACAGGGGCAAATTGGTAAAATTATTAGCCAAAAGCCGGAAGAAAGAAGATCTCTCATTGAAGAAGCCGCTGGGATTTTAAAATATAAAAGTCGCAAGCGAGAAGCGCAGCTTAAAATGGAGGGGACCGAACAGAATCTTTTGCGAATCAATGACATTATTTCAGAAATAAAACGTCAAATGGACAGTCTCGAACGGCAAGCCAAAAAAGCAGAAAAATTTAAACATATTAAGGAGCAAATTCGAGAAATCGAGCTGACCTTGACGAGTCAGGATTATCAGAAATCATTAAAGCAACTGGCCGATCTCCAAATTTCATTGGAGAAAGGTCAAAGTGAATTGGAACAAATCCAAATTGAAATTCAAAAAAGTGACGCTTTAATCGAGCAATTAAAAGTGGGTTTGATTGACAAGGAAAAGAAATTGGCCGCGGCACAAGAGAATTGTTATAAACACGAGCAGCATATTCAGGAATTGGAAAATGAACAGGAATTAAAGAAAAAAGAAATTGAGCGATGGGACTCTCTTCGAGATAAAGATGAAAAAGCGATTATCCAATTAAAAGACAAGGCAGCTCTTTTACAAAAAAGCATTCAAAACTGTGATGGGGCGTTGGTGGAGATTTTAAAAGAAGAGAATTCATTGCAAGAGGCCCTCAATCAGCATGAAGCCGCTCTACAGTCTGAAACACAAAAGTATAAAGTCCTGGTTCAAAAAATTGATACAGAAAAATCAGAACTGTTATCCATTTTGACGTCACTGTCTCGTTCAGAGCAACATCTCATTGGCCTTGAAAATCAAAAGAAGCAAATGGATCTTAAAATAGAACAGCTCATTTCTGAAGAAGAGGATTTAAGAGGAGAGCATCTGGGGGCACAAGAGGAAAAAGAATCTGTATCGACTGCGTTAAAAAAAGTAGAATTTCAAAAAGAAGAAATCTTGGTTAAAAAAAATGATCAGGAAAAAGAGATCGAAACTTTAAATCAGTCTATGGCTGATCTCACGGTTGAGCGTGATCGATTGAGAGAAGAATTTCAAAAACTTAATTCTAAAATTCAGTCATTGGAGGAACTTGAACTTGAGCTATTGACGGAAGAGAACCAATTAAAAATAGAAGATGTTTCCGCTAAGATATTGGGTGTTTTGGCCGATCTGATCGAAGTGAATCCACAGTTTGAGAAAGCAGTTGAATCCGTATTGGGGGATCGACTGCGATTGTTTATTGTCCAAGATAAAAATAGAGCCTTGGAAATGGTGTCTTACTTGAAGTTAGAAAAAAAGGGAAAAGGGGCATTTGCTTGGATGAAAGAGCAGAAAAATCCGTGGATTGTGCCATCTCATTTGTCACATGTGGAACCTTTGTGGAAAAAAGTGAGTATCGATTCAAGGTTTGAGGCGTTGGTCCATGATTTGCTGCAAGATATATATTGGGTGTCAGATTTTGAAAC
>CAZDSE010000056.1:2912-9678 GCA_964507905.1 uncultured bacterium
AGGAGGACAGTCACCTCAAAATGAAAAGGGAATTCTGTCACGGAAAAGAGAAATAAAAGAAACCATTCAGTTGAGAGATGAATGCGCAAAAAAATGCGACGCATTGGAGCAAAAATTAAATGAGTTAAAAAAGATTATTTCGGCGTTGGAAAAAAACGTGGCTTCCTTGGTGCAAACGCTTCATGAACAAGACGTGACTCACACAGGTTTTTCAAAAGATATATCGAATGCTGAGGAAGATTTGGAGCGTCTCGAAGAAGAGCAAGAAGTGGTTACCTTAGAAAGAGAACAATTAAATTTACAGAAACAAGAACTCCAAGAGCAAATGGCCAAAGAAAAGCATGAAAAGAGTGTATTGGATGAGAAAAGAAAGGCGACGGAATCATCATTGGAAACCGCCAAATTAACAGAGAAAAGGGTTTCGGAGGACTTAGAAAGTGTTCGTCAAAGGGTTCATGAGATGAAGGTGCTGCATGCCACGTGCAAGGAAAAACAAGAAGCGCTTCTCGGACAAAAAAGCCATTTGGATCAGAATAAAACAGAGCTGGATACCGAGATGAATTCCAAAAAACTCTCGATAGAAGAATGTGTTCAGAATAAATGTAAAATTGAAGATGAATTGACCGGAGGAATTAAGAATATTCAAAGTGCATTTTTAGAATTCGAGAGTTTAAAACAAAGGCTACAGGATTTAAAATCTGTGTTTAATCAAGATCATGAGCGAGTCAGACAAATTGAAGATGATTTGCGAAAACAAAGAAGTGTGCGTCAAAGTCAAGAATCACAGCACCATGAAATCAAGCTTCAGATTGGGCAACATGAAATGAATGTGAAGCACATGAAAGATCAAATTGTTGAACGCTACATTTTGGATCTACATTCTATCTATGAGCGGTATCTTGAAAGAACGATTACAGATGAAGAGCGGCAAAATTTGATTGCGCTTAAGGAAAAAGCAGTTCGCATGGGAGAAGTGAATTTAACTTCTATTGAAGAGTTTCAGGAATTAAGTGCCAGATATCAGTCTTTAGAAACCCAACGACAGGATCTTTTGCAATCCCTGGATCATCTTAAAAAAACCATTGAAAAAATAAATCGTGTGACTCGCGAACGTTTTGAAGAAACATTTGCCATTGTCAATCGTAATTTTAAGAAAGTATTTCCCATTTTATTTAAGGGAGGACAGGCAGAGCTTGTTTTAACGAATGAAAATAATTTATTGGAAACCGGGGTGGATATTTTGGCAAAGCCGCCTGGGAAGAAACTTCAAAATATGAACTTACTTTCTGGGGGAGAAAAGGCACTCACTGCCATTAGTCTCATATTTGGAATCTTTCTGATGAAGCCCAGTCCATTTTGTCTCTTAGATGAGGTGGATGCGCCATTGGACGATGCAAACGTCAGTCGATTCAATGAAATGGTTCGCCAGATGACCCATCATTCGCAATTCATTGTGATTACCCATAACAAAAAAACCATGGAACGCGCAGATATTTTGTATGGGGTGACAATGGAGCAACCGGGCGTTTCAACCCTGATCTCTGTAAAGCTCGATAAGGCCATCCAAATGACCAAATCTCACCCATCCACCGTGCGTCCGCCTGAAGCGCAGGTGTAAGCCCAAAGTTGTGTTATTTTCCGACGTGAGTATAATTATATCTATAAGTGGAACGTTTTTGGATGATTAAGATAGGGAATCGTTAGTAACTTATTGAAATTATTAGTATTTTATGAATATTCAGCAGTCCAAGTCCAACGACGAGAGGCGAACTCGCTATCTCATCAATCGCGGATTCCAATTCCGCTATATGGGCATTTTTGTACTGGCCGGCGTGATCACATCCCTTGTGATTGGAGGAGCCCTTTATTATTTAGTCGAAATGAATGCGTTTGTATTGCTTCAAAAGGGATTGGAGCAATTTCCGGACGCCAAAGAATTTATGATATTTGAACGCAACATCATTTTGGTCATTTTCTTGGGATGTTTTATTGTCCTAAGCGGTCTTCTATCCCTCTGGGCTTTGTTTCTCAGCCATCGCATCGCAGGTCCCGTGTATGCATTTGCGAGACGCATCAACCAAGTGATTGCCAATCGTGATCTTCATTCTCCACTCGTACTCAGAAAAAAAGATACGTTGCTCGAAGTGAGAGATTTTTTAAATGAAACACTAAAAGCCATAGAGGATCAAATTTTATCGGAAAAACTGGAGCTGGATCAGTTGACCAGCCATTTTGAAAACAAACGAGAGTCCTATGAACCCTATAATGGGCATTTTAGAAATATTTTACGGAGTTTAGCGTTTTTAAAGAAAGAAAAGGAACTATGGCTCGGTTTATAAATTTAATTGGTATTTGTATCCTCATTTTCTGTGTTCACATTGGAATCTCGTATGCCAAAAAAATACCAAAGCGAAACGTGGCCAGTATTGAAAGGCCATCATTAAATAATTCTTATCTTAAGGAGGTATTTAGTAGAATTAAAGCAAAAAATATCGGAAGTCAGACGGTATCCAGATTTAGTACTGAGGCACAGACAAAGCTCAATGAATATGCAGAACTCGTAATTTCAAAAACGGCATTTCAAGAACAAAGCAATCCGCTCTATATCGACAACCCAGATCTTCATCGTGCGCTGTGTTTTTTAATTACCTCATATGTTTATGAGGCAGAATCTCAAAAACTTCCACCCAAGACACAAATTTATATTGTGAGTGACCAGATAAGTCGCAATGAGGAATTGTCTTTAGAAATTAAAAATGTTCAGCAGATTTTTGATCGATGTCAGAAATTGGAATTAAAACTAGAAACCACTGGAATGATATATTTCAATTGGGATATTGAAAATTATCTTAATGGAATTCCGATCTCAATACAGAAGGAAGCTTCTTCTGACGTGCCTGAAGAATTTAAAAACGATCCACTTCTTTCAAAGTTATTTAAAACTGAATCAGACTATGGCCGTTTGATGGCCGGCCGCGATTATTTGGAAGATGATTTGGTACAGATGCTCTTGGAAGGAGTTAAAAATCAACTGGCTTCTGGTCAACCGAATCTATTAAAACTTGCTACCAAATTTGGGAAAGAAGCCGGAACGAAATTGGCATCGCGTGCATGGAAAGAAAGAAAAGCATTGGTGGCCTCTCTGGCCAAGGATGACTCAAATTTATTTTCAACGAGTGGGGTTCAAAAAGAAACAGCTTTGGCCTTAACGAGACTTGTGGCCATTCCCGGAAAATCAACGGTATCTAATAAAAACTTTGTAAATTCGGTAAAGAAAATTTTAGATAGCGATCTTAAACTCAATGTTAAAGTTGGAAAGGAAATGCTGTATGTGGGCTTTAAATTGCAATTTAAGTAAAAGCCTTATTTCCATGATCGTGTTATTTGCGACATCTGCAGCGGCAGATATGACAACGAATCAAGCGCTAGATTCTATTCGAAGTAATGGACTATTGCTGATTGAAAAAGAAATGATCAGACTTTCGGATGTACCGAAGAGAACGTGGAAAATTGAAGAACAAAAGGCATATCGTTCTCTTTTATTTTTGGAAGAGTACTATATCAGTCGGGGAATAAGTTCTTGGTCTATGAAGGTTTTACACAGCTTAATTTCGATGAGAGATAATACCCCGGATTTAAAGAAAAAGGCATTTTTAGAGTGCGAAGCGTGGCGAGTGCTTGACTATGACTTGAAAAATAATGAAAAAATAGATCTCATCCGGTCCATTATGGATAAGCGAAAATTTTCAAACGAAGATCATATGCGGTTTCGAAAATTTACATCTGATAAGGTGTCCAGCTGTGTGTCGTTCATTTCAACTCAATGGACGTGGCTTGGAAGAGACTATACGGATTTACTCTACGATATTAAGGCAAAGAATGCTCTAGATGCTGTGAAGTCTTATGTGAAAATGAGAAGTGTTAGTTCTTCCCCATAAGTTGAATTTCTTTTTTTACAATTGTTTCATTTAATTGATCCAAAATATGCTTAAGCTCATAGATGTCTTTTTCATCTGCATTTTGGTTTTTCATTTGAGAAATAAGAATGGCAATTTCATGAGTCATTTTTTTAAAAACATCAATATCTTGTTCGGTCATTTTTCGTAATTTCTCAATCCATAGATTAAAGGGCGCTTTCAGTTCCTTAAATTCATCTCTTTTACGAAGTGTCAGATGGGCGGTTAAATCCCCTTCCTTTAGTTTTTGCATTTCTCTTATAAATGCAAACATAGGACCTGCCATTTTATGAGAAAGAAAAATTCCCCCAATAAATAAAATCAAAGCCACCGATGAAAAGGATAAGACCCATGTGAGCAGAATCCAACTTCTTTCTTTATTTAAGAGGGAAAGAAATTCTGGAGTCGAGTGAAGTTGGTATTTCACAAAAATGCTATTGTTGGCGAGAACCAAATAATAAATCATGATTCCCACCAAAACGGAAAAGATAAGCGCAATCAATACCAATAGACCGGAAAACATCAGCTGAAATTTGGGTTGAATCAGATAACGTGTTCGAAATTTCATTTCTTTTGCAGGGATTTGGAATAGCCAATTTTCATTTCATCAAAAAGTGCAATGGCCTGACTTTCTGTGTCATCTGTGTCACTCATGAAAGCCAGGGCTCCGATTTCATCGTCGACCTCAGTTTCGCCAAATGCTTTCATATAATCTTCGGCCACATTTCGTTCTTCAAATAACCAATTTGGTTTTAGCCCTTTTCTTAAGACAAAGATTTGAATTCGGCTGGATAGAGGACTTTTTCGAATGGTGCCTTCCTCCTCGACGTCATCCCATACATATTCGATGCACTTAGAAAAAATAAATACTTTGGCTGGAAAAATAACATAAATTCGCGCAGCAAAATCGTCTTTGGGTTCTGCCGGATTTTTGGTGGGGAATTTATTAATCTTCCATTTCCAACTGATATATGGGTTTGGAGTTGGGTTGTAATGTTCACTCTCTGGAAATTCGTAATAAATACCCGATGCAGCGTTATTGGACTGCGACTGGACAAAGGACTCTCCATTTTTAGAAAAAATTCGATAGTCTACCTTCCCCTTATGTAATTTTTCTTTCCAAAGCTTTAAAACCCCTTTTTCAGAAAAAGTGAAATATTTTAGAAAAGTCGCAGATTGAGCTGTTATGGGAAAAAGAAGAATGGTCGCCAAAATAGGGAGCAGTTTCATTAGAATAAAGTGTAGCAAAATCACAAAATTAAAAGCAACTGGAAATCACTTGATTTTGGTTTGGCACGTGGATATGCTCGTTATTAATGAAAAAAACATATCAAGTGGAAATCATGGGGCAACGATTTAATTTGAAAAGCGAAGAGAGTCAAGATCATGTCAATCGAATTGTTAATTTTGTTACAGAAAAAATGAAAACCATTGCCAAGGATTCAAAAACACTGTCCCTTCATCATGCAACGATCTTAACTCTACTGAATGTGGCAGATGAATTGTTTCAAAGTAAGCAAGAAGTTGAAGTTTACAAATCTTCCCTGGTTCAAAAAGCCAAAAATATCATTGAACTCATCGATGCTGAGCAGTCTTAAGCGGGATCTTCGGTCCAAGTTTCTTAAAAAAAGATTAAACAAGAAAAAAGAAGTAATTCTTAAAAAGAGTCAGAAAATTGCATATGAATGTTTGAAGTGGCTTAGAAAACAGCCACAAGTAAATTGTATTGCTCTTTATTCAGACTTCATGAATGAAGTCCAAACAATTGAATTATTTAAAAGCTTAAGATCAAAAAAAATCACCATCGTCTATCCCTCCATCAACAAAAGAAGTCGAACTCTTGAATTTTATGAGGTCAAAAATCTAATTCACATGGAAAAGAATTCTTATTCTGTATTGGAACCGAAATATCGAATAAAAAAAGTGGGATTGGACTGTATTCATGTCATGTTTGTTCCGGGAATTCTATTTGATGAGCAGGGATTTCGTTTGGGGTATGGGAAGGGATATTACGACAAAGTGTTAAAACATCTGCGACATATAGAAACAATTGGCCTTGCTTTTGAGTTTCAGGTTGTGAGAAGAATACCGAGACAAACGTGGGATCGGCCGGTGAAAACATTAATTACTGAAAGAAAAATAAGAAGATTTCATTAGTCATATGGTTCGAATATTATTTATAGGAGATATTGTTGGGGAGCCAGGGAGGGAGGCCATTAAAACGCTGGTCCCTCATTTGGTAAACCGTGATCGAATCGATCTGGTGATTGCCAATAGTGAGAATGCGGCGAGTGGAAAAGGGGTTACACCTGCCACTGTGAAGGCATTATTAGAGAGCAAAGTGGATGTGTTGACGTCGGGAAATCACGCATGGGACAAGAAAGAAGGAATTCCTTTATATCATCAGGTGGATCGGTTGCTCAGGCCCGCCAATTATCCCAAGCAAACATACTATCCGGTGCCAGGGAGAGGAGCGCTTGTTGTTGAGACGAAGGCGGGTGTCAAAGTGGGCATCTTAAATCTCATTGGACGAGTTTTTATGGATCATTATGATTGTCCCTTTCAGGTGGGAGATGAAGAAATAAAGAAACTGGAGTCTCAGACCAAAGTGATCATCGTGGATTTTCATGCCGAGACAACATCTGAAAAAAAAGCGTTTGGATTTTTTGTAGATGGTCGAGTGAGTGCGGTATTGGGGACACATACGCATGTGCAAACAGCAGATGAGCAAATCTTCCTGAGCGGGATGGCGTTTATATCCGATGTGGGAATGACAGGACCCCATGATTCGGTCATTGGAATGGACAAGC
>CAZDSE010000057.1:0-9670 GCA_964507905.1 uncultured bacterium
ACCGTCAGATATTGAATGATGTTATCTTCTTGCCGGGTAATGGATGCCAATCCCATGATGGAAGGCAGAGACGTATCAAAAAGTGAATCTCCACCATTTAAATTTTTAATTCCCATTTCGTATGGAATTTTTAGAGCCTCCGCGGGAGCATCGCACTCCCCCGTCCATAAAAAAAGTTTCACTTTCTTATTGGGAGGTGAGAGGGTTTGATTGATCCAATCTGTGGAATATCGAATTTCCTTTTCGTAATTGGCTTCTTTGTATCCAAATTTTTCAGCCAAAAGATAAACGCCCACATCTTTTTCTTTCCAAAATATCGGGTGCCCATATCCATGGGCGGCCATCTCTACATGCGGAAGTTCAAATATTTTTTTGGCCAGTGGGATTGATTTTTCAGTGCCAGTCAGTGATGGGTCTATCTCGCCCACAATCATTGAGACGGCATGGGGGAGTTTATAGTGGGTTAAAATGTGATCGTAAATAATTTGGGCCGATATCGTTTTTTGATCGATGTGGGAGATATTATTAAATCCATCTCCATCAATGTGGGCATAAAAATTTCGTTTGCCCTTCGTTGTTGTGATGTCTGGAATGGGGCGGGATCCAATATCATATGCTTCTGAAAAAAATTGAAAGGGATTTAAATACCATCCATAGAGTTTGGGATCATGCGTGTGCTCGAAAAGAGCCGTATTCATTGCCACGAACCCTCCGCGGGGTGTGGTTACAATTAAATCCGTTTCTGAGCCATCACGCCCACGAAGCCGGCCCTTGAGATACACTTTATTCGATTTACTGGTAGAAAGAATTTGGGAATAACTCTTAAGATCATATTGAATGTCTTTTTCAAAATTCATCATTTGGGGATCCACGTGGGTGAGCTCCAATAAATGCGTTCGTTTAATATAGTTCCCACGATATTCGAGCCCCAAGCTGTTAAACACCGTTTGGACTTTATAAAATGGAATTTCCCGAAGCTTGGGTTCGATGAGCTTATCGGGACGAAATCTTCTTTTGATCCATTTTTCACGCTCCAAAATTTCAGATTCTGCTCCAATATCTTCAAAGATAACGACTTTCACGCCGTGTTTGATTTGAGCATCCACCCACGCCAGAAATTTTTCTGCATTGGGCATGGCGTCATCCCGAAACCAGATGAGAAGTCCATGCACGTCTGCCATATCCTGAGTCGAGGGCAGGGCCCCATCTTTTAAATCATGATATTTCATCTTCATGCCCAAATGATTTAAAACCATGGCTGAATATTTCGTGACCCGAAATCGTTTGTCTTCCTCAGGTTCTTCGATCGAGTCATAGAATGCCAGGATGGTGCGTTTCATTGGGCTGTCATCCTGAGCACGAAGTGCGAAGGATCTCATCGGCTGTATCATTCCGATGATCAGAAAAAGAATGCCTATTTTTATGCCATCTATGAATATTTTGTGGCGATGGTATAAATATAGGCAATTTTGAATCACTTTGGAGGACATAAGAGTATTGTATTGAAAATGGCTGTGTCTGTGAAATAAAATGATATCTTAATGTTACATCTCTATAACGGGTTGGTTTTACTTCTGATATATCTTGGAGCTGCGCTAAGACATCGCCGAAAAATTCATGTTCCCATTATGATTACGGCGTTTACATTGGATATGCTGTCTGTCCTCTATTTGGAGTTTACCAAAAATGTGATCATGGAAGCGATGGAGCATGCATCCACGTCATCGGTTCAAGTTCATCTGACCTGTGCAGGTATGACACTTTTGGGGTATGGGGTCGCCATATTGACAGGCCGAAAAATCTTACAAGGAAAATCTCTCTACGCAGTTCACCGCACAAACGCTGTGATATTCTTAATTGCCCGCACCGGAGTTTTTATCACCAGTTTTTGGGTGCTGCCGGTGTAGGTTCTTATTTCTGAAATATTAGATATGCTCCGAGCGCAATGAAGGAAAAACCGGCCAAGTATTTTAACGTAAAATCCTCTTTCAAATAGACAACAGAAAATAAAGCAAATACGGTGAGTGAAATCACTTCTTGAATCGTTTTTAACTGTGCGGCTGAAAAAGAATAATGCCCAAAACGATTGGCGGGAACTTGAAAGCAGTACTCAAAAAAAGCAATGAACCAACTGATTAAAATCACCAAAAACAGCGGAGCACTTTTGTATTTGAGATGCCCATACCAGGCAATCGTCATAAAGACATTTGAGACCATGAGCAATAAAACAGTTTTCATAAAATCCGAGTCTATTACTCGAAAAATACAAATTCAATTATAAAATCCCTTTATGGGTCTTTCCGGAATTTGGCGACACGGAGCCCCATCGATTCTCAAAAAAGTGACAGATTTGCGTGATAAGCAGGTACTGTGGTTCCGCTGCGGAACCAGCTTATATTATGGGCAGTTTGTAAACCATAAAGGTGCCAGTCACCATGATAAACCATAAAGGTGCCAGTCACCATGATGAAAAAATAGTCACAAAAGTACCAGGTACTGCCTTTGTGAAATCCTCTAACCGACACGATGTCAAAAAAAGATAAAAATAATAAAAGATTACTGAGGATCTTTTATTATTTTTATCTTTTTCTTTTCCCTGAATGATTCTTATTTGTTTTTAGATTATTTATTCTTTTTTTGTTGACAAGATTTGAATGTGTCTATTCGGTAAATGACAACATTATTTGTAATAAAATCTCATTTTTGTTGGACGCCATTCTTTTGTCGCATGTATGGGCGTTTAATTGCGAATGGGCATTATATTTAATCTATATTAGAGGCTTTCAAAAAAGCCCATTTTAAATCATATGCTATGGTGTCTTTTAATTAAGGAGGTTTATTTATATGAATTCAGTATCAAATATTAAAAATAACGACCTGTTGGAAATGTTTTCTTTGGCTGTTTTAAATGAGCGACAGGCCATAGGCGAGGTTATTTCTTACTTATCTCATATCTGGGAAAGAAAGCTCTTTGCTGAAGAGGGATATCCCAGCTTATTTAATTTTTTAATTGAAAAGTATCAGTATTCAAAGGCTGCGGCCTATAGAAGAATTCAAGCCGCTAAGCTTGTTCAAAGAGAACCCAGGGTTTTAGAACACCTAAAAGATGCCAAACTGAATCTGACCACCATTGGTCTCATTGAGCCTTTTGCCAAGGGAGATAAATGTCAGATCTTGATAGAGTCATCACTGGGAAAAACAAAGGAACAAGTAGAAGAGCTCTTATCAGAGTTTTCTTATAAAGTAGAAATCAAGCGAGACAGGATCCGAAGATTGCCTAAAGTTTACTCTGGTTCCGCTGCGGAACCAAACGTCAGTCAGAAAAAGACAGATGGATTTTTACCTACCCCACTGTCTTTTTCTGACACCAGATCTGGGACTGAACAAGGGGGAGTCATTAAGTCTGAGACTAGAAATATTAATCAGACAAAGATGCTAGAGATAGGGAGTGATAAAGATTCAGAGGCATATATAAAGATGCCTGTGAATCTTTATCGCGCTACTGAAGAAGAGAAAGAAATCAGACGAGTGAAGATTGAATTTGTGGCAGACGAATCCGTTGCAAAAAAGATTGAGCGGGCACAAGAGATATTGAGACATAAATATCCACGGGGACTGCTGGCAGATATCATCAATGAAGCATTGGAATTGCTACTTAACAAGAAAGACCCCTGGAGAAAAATTGCCCGGCTGGAGAAAAGGAAGTTCGTGGATCTCAAATCATATGGAGAGACTACCAAACATCAATCCCAAGAATTCCACGCACTTACACTTTTTTGAGATAGATCCAGATAGACCCGCAAATTCGAGTAAGATCCCAGACTCATGGCCTAAATTGTCACATTTTACTTTCATATAATTTTATAACATATTGATTTAATTAGTAAAAAAATATATACAACTGGCACGTAGATTGCATCTATTATAAATTAGACATGATGAAAGCAGCGCACATTTATCCAATCATTTTATTGTTGCTTGCCACACAGGCAGTGGCTCAGGGGCAAGCGACTCCTCAGGGGCAATGGGTCCAAAAAGAAGTGTCCTATGACTGGCCGGGGATTGAGGGGTTGACGCAGCAGATGAGTTTTGGTTTTTTTGTAACTCCACAATCTCGAGTGGTGCGGCAGGCAGTGAGTCGAAATGGCCAAGTCTATAATGCAGATCCCAATACGGGAATAGTGGTGTTTGACGATGTTTATCCTGTTCGTCGATTGACCTTTTCGGTTCATGTCCAATTTAATCAAAATTACTATCGGGTTGTAATCTCTGAAAAGGGGTCGCAAAAGTCCAAAGTGATTGACGGATTTCTGGCATTATCTGATGAGGAAATTTTGGCAGAAATCATTTCATTGTCGAAAAGTGATAAAGCCCGTGAGAGTAATGCACAAATGGATGTCAGTGATTTTGGTTTGTCTCGAGCGATTTTATTTGCGGCACACAGTTATGATATCCCTGTTAAATTATTTACAGCGCTTGTTTATCAAGAGAGTAAATTTTCTGTGGGGTATACATCGGGAGATATTCGGGGACTTGCACAAGTGAGTTATGATTTTGCAGTCCAAGAATGTGAACATGCATATTTTAAGTCGGATGATTTTTTGGCGCGAGTGAACAAGAATGCTCAAATTCGGCCCAATAAGGATACTTGGGATTCTGTTCAGGATAATCTACTGTATGGGGCTGCGTATTTAAGATTTCTCTATCTGGATGGGTTTAATCGGCTGGCCAAATCTTCTCAAAAATCTCTCAACATATCTCAACATGAATATTGGAAATTTGTTCTTGTGTTTTATAATGCGGGGATTGGTGAGGGATTACGGGCAATGAGAGCCGCATATGCTGAAGAGTTGAAGTTGGGCCAGGCTATAGTTTGGAAGCCAGCGTTTGAGGCTGAGTTGGCAAAAGACAAGTCCGAAGAATATCAAAAAGAAAAAAGAAACTATGCCAGAAGTATTTACTTTTATATAGAACGGTTGACGAATGGGGATCGAAATCTGCGACAATAATTTTTATTTTATTCCGGCCAATTCTTGAAGTAGCCGCCAGTTTGACAGACGATCCTCTTGTGATTTAATGAGGGACTCGGATGGTTTTCCATCGTGGTCAAATTGTTTGGAAAAGCGTCCTTCCGTTCTGGCAAAAGCAGCAAAGTCAATGGGTTCATTGGTTTTGGGATCCCGGATCCAGTCGTCTGACGTCGCTCGATTCCCTCGAAGTGACAGTCTTTCTTTCAACTTGGAGCCAAGTCTTGGATCATAGATAAAAAGTGGAAATGCCCTGGAATCAACGGCGAGTTTGCTTTGTCGATAACCGGCATCGTCTGAAATTCCATGTTCCGGAGGGCAAGGACAATACACATTGATTACCGATGGGCCTGGATAATCATTGGCAGCGATGATGGATTTATAAAAATGTCCGGGAATGGCGCATATGGTTTGGGCCACAAAGACATCCGGATGCATCATCGCAATATTTGCAATTTCTTTTCTTCGCTCAGTTTTTCCATGGGCCGTTTTTCCAACGGACGCCATTTTTGCATTTTGAGAAAGAAATGAAGCGGTGGATGCTTGTCCTCCCGTATTGGAATACGCCTGGGTATCTAAAATGAGGACATTGATGTCCATCCCGGAGGCCAACATTCGAGACATCGATTGAAACCCAATGTCGAGCATAGCGCCATCACCTCCAATGACCCAAAGTTTTTTATGATTCAATCCCAGTTGATTCCATCTCGCACGAACTCCCATGGCTGCGGCGCAGCCGTTTTCAAATAAAGAATTGGTCCAAGGGACCATGTAGGGATTAAAGGGTTCGGTGGATCCGCAGACCGTGTTGCAACCCGTGGAAGCCACAATCGCTGAGCTGTCCTTGCCATGGACGAAACCGGTTGCGGCCAGCATCATTCGAATGGCTGTCCCTTCACCACATCCCATGCAACTTCCTGCGCCCCCCACATAGAGAAAACTTCGATCGGCCAGCATCATGTCGGGCAATAGCTTTTCATTAATAAACTCAATTGATGTCGGCGGCAGCTTATTAAAAAATTGCACATGTTTTCCGGCCTCATCTAAGACTCTTTTATCTTTTTTGACCATCACGAGGGCTTTATGTTCTCCACATGCCTCGATGCATTCACCGCATCCTTTGCATTTTGTGGAATCAATGGTGATATTAAAAAGTCCGCCTTTCTTCCCTTTTTTCTCATATGTCTCATGAAATTTTTGGGTTTGAATAAATTGATTTTTAAGATGCGACTGTTCTTCATGATTTGTTATGGAGCTTAGTGCATCCGTCAAAGCACTTTCCAATATGACTTTCCCTCGAATGGCACTGTCTGGACATTCGATGACACACTCCATGCATCCCACGCATTGTTCCGGAACAAAGATGGGGATTTCCGTTCCGACATAACTAAAATCTCTTTGACTGGCGGTACCCGGATGTAACAGCGTCAAATGATCAGTGGGACACTTCAAAGACATCTTGATATCCTTTCTCGACACATCTTAAATTGTCATTCACGACTTGTTCTCCTTTTTTTCCAAAATATTTTTGAATTGATTTTTGAACTCCAGAGAACAGTGCGTCTTGAGAGATGTTAAATTGTTTTACGACGGGCGATATTTTTAAAAATATGCCCAAGAGTACAATGCCTTGCATTCGCTGAATTAATTCGGGACGATTGGATGACTCTTTGGCAATTTTTAGGGTGTCCAATCCAAAGATTCGAATTTTATTTTCTTGAATATATTTTTGATGGGTGATGGGGATCTGATTCCAAATTTTCTTTGGATCTGTTTCAGAAGTTTGAACAAAAATAATCCCATGTCCAGAGAGACCTTCCAACGGATTCCCAAATCCAAACGCATTGACATCATTTAAGGCAACAAAGTCCACCTGATTCAGTTCGCAATGTGTTTTAATGGAAGTGGGAGAAATGGTCAAAAAATACTGAGTGGGAAGCCCCCTTTTTTCTGAACCATATTTTGGAAATGCTTGAACATGAAGATGAAACAAATCGGCAATGAGAGTGGCCAAAATTTTATTCGTGGTAACGGATCCAAACCCTCCAATGGAGTGCCCGCGCATGGCAAAGGAATTTTTTGGACGGCAGTCTATATTTTTTTCTTGGGGCAGGGCGTCTTCATGGTCGATCCCAATACAAAAAAAATATTTTTTCTGTTGTTTGGTTTTCATGTGATGAACAATGGATAGAAAGTCTGACGGGCTGATATTTTTTCCTCCCAACCCGTATACGCCTGAATAAATTTTGGGATAATTTTGGATTTCAGTTGCCGCATCTGAAAATGCGGCCTTTATTTCGCAGGTCAGCGGATTGGATTGCATGAGGGGAATGTCCACTCTTTCAATCACAGAAATAGATTTAACATTTTTTAAGTGAGCGACAATTTCTTGTGAGGGGAATGGTCTAAAGGAGGTTACATTTAAAACGCCCACTTTTAGTCTCGACTTTTTTCGAATAAAGTCGACTGCAGCCATGGCGGTTTCCATGGCAGATCCCATCCCCACGATGGCGTATTCCGCATCTTCCAATCGATAGGCTTGAACGGCCTCATAATGTCGCCCGGATAAATTTCCAAATTCTTTCATGGATTTTTTTAGAATTTCAGAGATCTCATTGTAAAAATATCTTTGAGAAATTTTCCCTTTCATATACGACTCTTGATTTTGAACGATTCCAGTCATGAGGGGATTGGATGTGTCCATAAAATTATGCAGATGGCCCTCAGAAATATATTCCTTCATGAGGTCTGGCTCAGGGAGCAACACATTTTCAATGGTATGCGTGGTCAAAAATCCATCTTGGACATTCATGAAAGGGGTGAGCGATTTTTCAGCCGTTCGTCGGGCGATCAGTGCGAGATCACATGCTTCTTGGGCATTTTTTCCAAACAAGATTCCCCACCCCGTGTCCGCGACCGACATCACATCATCATGTCCTGCATGAATACTTAAGGAATGTGAGGTGAGACTCCTGGCTCCAATATGAAAAACAACTGGAAGACGTTTACCAGAGATCGTATAGAGAACTTCTTTCATGAGGACCAACCCCTGACCGCATGTGAAATTCGTAACTCTGCCGCCCGCCAATGCAAATCCCTCACAACTCGAGGCAGAACTATGCTCTGATTCGAGTTCTAAAAAGTGAAGGGGCTCTCCCCAGAGATTTTTTTGTCCATTGGCAACTGCGGCTTCATATCCCTGTCCCATGTTGGTTGAGGGAGTGATGGGATACGCACATGCCCCCTGGCTGATATGTGTTTCCACCCACACGACGACTTCTGAGCCATCGGCTGTGGTCGGAATTCCAGGATATTTGCCCATTTCTTTTATATAGAAATAGGATGACTTGCTTCACATGATATGAATCAGTTTTTGAGCTCTTAGTTCACTTGCACTGAAAGCGGAACTGTTTTTAAAACGCCATCATCCTTAAACTGAACCCAGAGTCGATACTCGCCTCTTTCAGGAAAATTAAAGTGCAGCATCAGTTCATTTGGATTGGGGGCGGGGTTATGCCCACCATGTCCATGATGTCCATCGTCATGATCTATCTCGACTGGATGGACATGAACGAGTGTATCGCCATCGCTCAATACTCCAATGACATGTGCTTTGGCACCCAAAAATGGAGTTAAGCTGGGTTCCGTTAAATCACTTCTGGATATATTAAGTGTGGCCATCACCATTCTTTTTGCACGAAATCGTTCTTTGGATAATGTGGCCACGGAATTTCCATCATTGCCTTGTCGAACATCGCCCAACAGTGGCGGCAGTCGATTGGCAGGTTCGCCGCCCACGACTTCCAGCCGTGTACTGACCGAAAATTCCTCTTGATCGTCTTTGAGTGTTCCTTGCATCCACACCCAGTATTCTCCTGAAACTTTAATATTGAGATCAGACGTGTCATCGATATCTTTGGATACGGTCCATTGATTTCCGTCAAACGTTGGATGAACGTGATAAAATTCTTTTAAAGCAGGATCAAAGATAAACATATGGATGAGCCGTTCATGGACCACTGAGAGATTTTGATCCGTAATTGGTTTTCGTAATTTCATATCCAACAATTGAAAATTGACGGTGACAGGTCCCGCTTGTAAACTGCCTTCATTGTTTAATTCAACTTCGACGCGGGCCTCTTCATCGCCATGTGCCCAAATGAGACCCGATGTGCTCAGTATGATGATTACGGATAAAAAAACAGATTTAAATTTCATGATGACCTCCTTATGAATTGATGAATTTTTGTATCAAGATCCCCCGTTAACCGCAAATAAAAAATATCTATGTTTGACATAAGTCAGATTTATTATATTTTTGATGTCATATCGATTAACGTGCACAGGAGGATTTATGAATAAGACCAAATTTTACGAAATGATTTTAGTGGCCTTCAGTATTGGAATATTGGCCCATGCCACTCCACAAGATGGATCAGAGACAAAACCCAGTCTTGCCAGGGTGGCTGAAACTGCGATGCATCGAATCCAAACACTGGTTATTTCAAGACCCCCCAAACAAATTGATGTTGGGTATCGGGATCATTTCCGTAAATTGACGGTGAGTGAATTACAGAGGCAGTCGATAGAAGAGCCTTTGTTTTATGTGCTGGCGGAGCAAGTTCCTTGCGAAGATGGAAGCG
>CAZDSE010000058.1:0-725 GCA_964507905.1 uncultured bacterium
CTTCTTCTGGTGGACGATGACGTACTATAGACAGAATCAACTCGGTAGAACGAGAAAGTTCTCCGAGTTCTTGTGTAAGGAGTTGTTCTGGGGAGAGGCGCGCTCTTTCCTGAGTCCTTTCCACGGGAGATTCGCTGCTGTGTTCAACCTTCCCCTTCTGTTCCCGCTTGTTAAGATCTTTCTCTGGAGTGTTCGCTCCTGTATCTTTTTCGGGCATAAAAGTTTCAAGAGAATCATTCCCTCGGGCTTGTAATTGTATTATAGTATGACTAGGGTTCGTAACGAAGGGATATCAATATGAAACAGTCTGTTACTATCGTAGTAGCGGCTACCATTCTCTTCTTGCGTGCGCCCAAAAAAGCGATGGTGCCGACACCTTTAACCGTTCCTCATATGATTCAAGTTACCAGCTCGGCGTTTTCTCATAACGGTGCCATCCCTCCCAAGTACACCTGCGACGGAGAAAATGTAAGTCCGCCGCTTGCGATTGCTGGCATACCCGACGAAGCAAAGAGTCTCGTACTCATCATGGATGATCCTGATGCACCGGCCGGCACCTGGACTCACTGGACAGTCTGGAATATTAATCCTATGGTCAGCGAGATCGAGGAAGGGAGCGTACCAGTGGGGGCGGGCGAGGGCACAACCAGTTTTGGTAAACCCGGCTACGGCGGTCCCTGCCCGCCCTCCGGCACCCATCGCTACTTCTTCAAAATCTTCGCCCT
>CAZDSE010000058.1:735-5406 GCA_964507905.1 uncultured bacterium
CGCAGCGATAGCGCTCGATCGCGCCCCAGGCGCAAGCCGTAACGAACTCGAAAAGGCCATAGAAGAACGTATTCTTGATCAAGGAGAAATCGTCGGTCACTATTCGAGGTAAGATGCAGATTGTCATTCCAGATTTAATTTGGAATCCAGGATCGTTTTCTTACTCTTGATTTGGTTTCTGGATTCCTGCTTTCGCAGGAATGACAAGTACAATAAAATATTAAACAAAACCCACCTTGCGGTGGGTTTTGTGAGCGATGTCTCGATAACGATTAGTACCTATCCCTTCGTCCGCCGCCGAAGTCGCCACGCGGCTTTCGTTCGGTCATGGGACGAGCTTCGTTCACGACAATGGTCCGTCCGCCCATCTCCTTCCCATTAAACATATCAATCGCTTTTTGAGCTTCCTCGTCGGTTGACATCTCGACGAAGCCAAATCCTTTGCTTCGACCAGAAAATTTATCTGCAATGATTGTCGCAGATTCAACCGTTCCCACTTGTGAGAACAATTGTTGTAAACTCTCCTCGTTCACTGAGAACGGAAGGTTTCCTACATACAGTTTTTTCGCCATTTTTTTTCTCCTTTTAATGACTAATTTGGATTCCACAAACGAGGCAGAGGCAACCATTGCTCTAACACTTACGAAGCGGAAACAAGCCCCTTCTATAATAGACCAAGAAAAAATACAATAATTTTTTTAAGCCACCTTAGCGTTCAACCAAGAATTCTATAAAATGACAATTTCGACAGCCAAACGTCTTTTGCAACTGAGTTGGGTGTTTGGCAATTTTTTCGTGGCAGTTAATACAAGACGCATCGGTGGCGGAAAAATTATGAGCACGATTGGGGATCCCCCCATGGCAATCCACACACACCAAGGAACGCTCTTTCCCGGGATGAACTTCCATCTGACTTTTCCCCCCAAATTTTCCAAACTGTTCCACATCTTCTTTTAACAAATTAAACGCCTTTGGAAGCGGTTCTTTGGTTTTCTTGCCCAAGTGCAATGCATGCAGTCGGGTTTTTTCAATTTTGGGAACATCCTTTAAACTTTTCCCTTCCAGAGGGCCAGAAATGCTCGAGGTATCATGAGGATGTGTCACATGGCAGCTTTCGCACAGATCACGATTCACAAATGGAAGATGTTTCATGGTTCTCGGATAAATATCTGCCTGAGTTAAGAGCACAAACATTTCTTGGGCATATTGATGAAGGGGTTGATGATGACAGTCATGACAGGTAGTGAGCCTCCCGTGAATGCTCGATCTCCAACTATAACTCGCATAATCATGTTGATGACATGTCATGCAAAATTTTTCATCTTTCCACATGTATTCATACACTTTATATCCAGGGTAAGATCCAATGATGAGACCCATCATCATGGCGGGTAAGATGGAAATAAAAAAAATCCATATTGCTTTTCGCATTTAAAATCCCCCATGAGGCAATACACGAGATAAAAATAACATATGAAACACAACCAGTGCCCCGATCACCGCTCCCAAACCCAATCCCAAAATCTGAAGCAATAGCCACTTGATCTTCACGGAGTGCCCCCTCCTTCATGTCTCACCTTTTGTCGTTTGTGATAATCTTTAAATCGCTGATCCATTCCATCTTCAGAATGGCACATGGCACAAACCGCCTTGATATCGGATTGACGTGGCCTTAAATAATTTTCCAAATTGGCCAAATTGTGAGGGTCATGACACGTTGCACAAGATAGTTTCCCCGATTCCAAAACAATATTTTTGGACACTTCAAGATCGGCTCGCTTGAAGAGTTTTTCAATATTCTTTTCATGGTGGGCCTCTTTGCGATCCTTATGACAAGAAATACATAAAACCATCGTTTTTGGTTTTGGATCGTGAGGATGATGACATTTTAAACAGACCACCTCATCCCCAGGCCATTTCGCTCGGTCAACTTTGGGATCCACTTTCAAATGCTCTACAAACCCCATCATGGGCTTTCTATTTTTATGACATTCCAAGCATACTTCGCGAGATGCCTTTCCGGAACTCCTGGCAAAGTGAAATTCTTTTTTTACATCATGCGTGGTATGACACGAAAGGCATGTCACTTCCTTTTCACCCTCTTGCAACGGATGACTCTGTGGAACCTGTGTTTTCCCATGACACGTGGTGCATAATGCAACGACATCTTTTTTTAAAAGATGTTTGTGAGATTGATGCATCTTGTGACACTGAGTACACGCCACCACCTGTTCCGCCTTCACATTGGCCAGTCGGTCTCGCTTGATTCTAAAGTGGTTTTGGTCGGACAACCCTTTTTCAGCATGACATTCCAAACAGAGTTCAGGAATGGATTTTCGGAATTGATACGGCAATTTGGATACGGATTGAATATTTCCGAATTGGCTGACTGTTTTTCCAGGTGGAGCCTCATGGTGGGAATGATGACAAGAAAAACAATCCATCTTATTTTTTGTCCCCAACGGAAGATCAATTTGTTTTTGAATCTCTTTATAGAGTGGGTGTTGACTGCGATCTTTTAAATTTAAAAATCGCTCCAAATTATATGTCTCAAGCCCATCGTGACAATTTAAGCATCGAGTCTCAGAAAAATATTGAGACACCTCTGGATGGCGAAATAAATTTTCATGAATAAGCTTTGGAATGTCCTTTTTTTCTAGAGATTCAAATTTTATATCGAAAGCCGAAAGCGTATTCTTAAAAAAATCAATAACAAACAATCGATTGTCACTCACGGCAATATCCAATGGATACCCGAACCGTTTGTCCGGTCCATCCGCTCCAACACTACCCAAATATTGGCCATTCAGATCAAAAAACGAAATCAATTTAAGTCCAACATCTGAAATTGCAATGACATTATTATTTAAGACAGCAAACCCTTTTGGAAATAACAAATTCCCTCGTCTAAACCCCCACGACTCCCATTTTTCCATCCGATGAGGTTCATACGTCACAATCGCAGATCGAATGGAATCCAACAAAAGTAATTTATCATTCGGTGTCACCCACCCCCTAAAATAACTGCCTTGCGCCACCAAAAACTGATCTTGCCAATTGGAAAAGAGGGCTTCCTTCTGCAATGAGCGCTTTGGAATATTGGCAGAACTGGGAATTTGGACTTCATCCCATTTTTTAAGATCTCGACTGTGATAGATTTTATCTCGAATGAGATAACACGAAAGCCCACGACAAAATATATCTCGGACCCATTCATGGCCGGGCAATCGCCGGCTAGAAACTGTAATCGGTGTCAATAAAGAATGAAAAGATACTTCGTGAGAGTCCTTCAAAAAAGAGGCCAAAACTAATTTCTGTTCCATACATCCAAGCGCAGTGATGGTCCCTTGAATGTGTAGCTGAGATAACCCCGTTTGATGTAACACACTGCCGGAATCAGGATCCATCTCATAAATAGATTTGGCACCAACAGAATAGACCCAAAGATTATTTCCACAAACCTCTACAACTGATGGACCACTGATTTCTTGATCATAGTCATGGGTCGCTTGAATAACCAGCTCAGCAGACACACCTATTGTGAACAATAGACAACAAGTTAAAACAATTTTTTTCATCCAAAACCAGCACTAGAACATGTATTGCGCTTCGATGGAAAATTTCTGATCTTCGGCCCCTTGTTGTTTGATCACCGTGCCCTCGCCCACAAATCGCCCCCAACTAAACGGCGCCCATACGACCCCCGCAACGGGTCCATAAGCTCTGCCCTGGCCTGGAAATTTAGATTCAAAATAATCCAAGCGAAGGTATGGCGTCACCAATTCTTTGTAGGCCTTAAATCCCCCCTCGATATATGCTGCGACACTCTTAGATCTTTCTTCTTCTTGAGGTTGCCTGTCCGATCCAAACAACGCCATCCCACTCAGCGTAAACCGAGAGGCCATGTAATTAAACATGGGACCAAATTGATAAAAATGATCTTTGCGCGTAGACAGAGTGGCTATCCCCTGATACGCGTAAAAACCGACGATACTTCCTTCTTTATCAAATTCATAATCCAGCGTAGCAAAGAAGTCTTTATTCCCATTGTCATCGACCATGTTAAATAATTTTCCACCGGTGCCGTTGACCACTCCCAAGGTCCCTGTAATCCCGTTATGAAAATGACTCACTTCCAATCCATAATTTCTTTGAAACGGTCTATAGGGATTTAATCCCACACCACTCGTTAATGCCATCGATCGATCTTTCCCAAGTCGTCCACCGGTTCCACCAATATAGAGAAGCTGGGATAGTATTTGACCAAATCGCGCCGTCGTATAGACATTTTCATCCCCATAGGTATATTGCAAAAATGCTTCCGCCAATTTGCTTCGTCCATAGTCACTAAAGTCCGTGGCATTGGCTTCGTTGGCATTGACCTTTCCTGAGTTTTCATGAAGATACATTTCAGCAAAATATGAAAATCCTTTATCTAGAGCACCGCCTGTATAGATCGAAAAAGAGTGCTGTTCGAATGTATTCTTTTTAAAGGTGTTATATCTTATTTTGGCCGTCATGCTCAGATAATCATTAAGCGTATGATCCCCCACATCTTCTTTGGCCATTTTATGACCCATTCTTAGAAAATCTTGTCCTGTTTTATTGAGCTTATTTGGGTTCCAGTGACATACCGCGCAATCAAATTTATATTTTCTCGCCCATGCCCCG
>CAZDSE010000058.1:5416-9652 GCA_964507905.1 uncultured bacterium
TGCCAATACATCTGTAGATACGAAGTTAATGAATAAACAGACAACGAGACCGGTCATCCATAATGTTGTTTTTGAAATATATTTCATATAATTTATCCTCCAATTAAACGTTTATAATTACATTTATAAAAAGTGTACTCAATCCTGAATACAAAATGCAAACAGAATGCATCTGATTAAATGATATGGGTCAGTTTGTATATAATCAATTTGCTGTACTTTTTTTCACAAAATACCTTAAACTGATTTGCATCACAAAGGAGGGAAACATGCAAAACATGAAAAAAATGACTCATACAATTTTGGGATTATCTCTGGCGATTGGCCTTAATGCATGCCAGAAAAAAATGACAACCGAACACGCCGTTTTAACCGACGCACCGCAAGTTCCACCGGCCATTACACGCAATCACAGTGCCCATGTGATTGTTGAACTGGAAGTGAAAGAAGCAGAAGGAGAATTGGCCGATGGAGTGAAATACACATTTTGGACATTTGGAGGAAAAGTTCCTGGAAAATTTATCCGAGTTCGTGAGGGAGATACCGTTGAGTTTCACTTGGCAAATCACCCCACGAGCAAACTCCCCCATAATATTGACTTACATGCGGTGACGGGACAAGGGGGTGGAGCTGCTGCAACATTAACGGCTCCGGGACACAAAACAAAATTTACATTTAAAGCCTCCGGACTCTATGTCTATCATTGCGCCACACCACCGGTTGGCCTTCATATTGCCAATGGAATGTACGGGCTGATTTTTGTTCAGCCGGCCAAAGGACTGCCCAAAGTAGATCGTGAATATTACATTATGCAGAGCGACTTTTATACGAAAGGATCTTTTGGAGAACCTGGCGTTCAACCGTTTGATATGCAAAAGGCCATAGATGAAAATCCCACTTATGTTGTATTTAATGGCTCTGCAAACTCGCTCACAGGAGATCACGCAATTAAAGCCAATGTGGGAGAGACCGTCCGATTATTTGTGGGCAATGGCGGCCCCAATATGGTGTCTTCATTCCATGTCATCGGAGAAATCTTTGATACGGTCTATATGGAAGGAGGGACAAATACCACACAAAAAAACGTCCAAACAACGATTGTTCCTTCCGGTGGTTCATCGATTGTAGAATTTAAAATCGATGTTCCTGCCACTTATATTTTGGTCGACCACTCAATTTTTAGAGCATTCAATAAAGGTGCATTGGGGATGCTCAAAGGAGAAGGTCCTGAAAATAAAGATATTTTCACCGGAAACCAGGGAGATGAACCATATACAGGCGAATTTTCGAAGCCTTAGGGCGCTATTTTTTATTCTTGCTTTACTCACTGGATTTTCCGTTCAATCCAATGAACCCATTTTGATTGGCAAGGGTCGATTTGTACCGCTGTATGGCCTTGAAAAAGATCAAAAAGATATCGAGATAAAATCTTTTTATTTGGATCCATCCCCCATCACCAATCAACAATTCCTAGACTTTATTAAATCTCATCCAGAGTGGCGCCCCAAAAAAATTTCTCCTCTTTTGGCAGATCAAGATTATCTAAAGCACTGGATGGACGATGGTCCTCCCCCATCACTCATGAATGCACCCGTTGTTTTTGTTTCCTGGTTTGCCGCCAATGAATATTGTATTTCTCAAAAAGGAAGACTTCCAACAGTGTTTGAATGGGAATATGTGGCCAATACAAATAAAAATGAGAAAGAACTTCTGACCTGGTATTCCACTCCCATGAGAGAAAGCGATATCCAAAGCGTGGGAAGAGGTCGCCCCAATGCCTGGGGAATATATGACATGCACGGCATGATTTGGGAATGGACCCATGATTTTAATGGCGTATTTGTGACTGGCGATAATCGTCAGGATTCAGATGACTTAAAAAATTTATTTTGTGGATTTGGATCCTTCGCCTCACGAGACAAAACCAACTACGTTGCCTATGGTCGCTATGCACTCAGGAACAGTTTAAAGGCCAATTATACGCTGATGAGCTTGGGATTTCGGTGTGCATATTCTATGAAAGATGCCCCCCGTGATTAAAAAAATCTTATGCCTCATATTTGTCTTCTGGACAGTCTCAATCCATGGCTTAAGTCAAGATTCTTTATACTCGATCCCCATGACTTGGCTCGATGAACAAGAAAAAGTGGTTGAACTGAAAAACTATCGGGGTCGTCGTGTGCTCATGACCATGGCATATACATCATGTCCGGCCGCATGCCCACTTTTGATTAAAAAATTAAAATCGATTGAGAAGGAATATAATTCCCCAGAACGTGAGATTCACGTCGTGATTATTACCTTTGACCCCACCGTTGATACGCCAAAGGTCTTGAGAGAATACAAGAAACTTCATGATGTGAACAAACCCCATTGGCATTTTTTAAATGGGACGGAGGAAACCACACGAAAGTTATCAAATCTCTTAAACTTGAGCTACCAAAAAAATCTATCCACGGGTCATTTTACACATGACAATAAAATTATTTTACTGGAAAAAGACGGAACCTTACTAGAAACGCAAGAAGGATTGGATGCCTCACCATCCCAATCCTCCTTTTGGAAAAAAATTCTACGTTTTTTTAAATAATCCCTTCACCCACTACTGCTGCGGTTGCGGCTGCGGCTGTGTATTTTGCCATTCGGTTGCAGAGCGTTGTGCCTCTGGGCCATAATCTCCTCGCATCGCTGCTTCATGCATCGCAGATGTAGAAGCGCTGTTCATGTTATTCATCGCTGGAGAATTCGCTGGCATATTATTCATCATATTCGACATGTTCATATTGTTCATGTTACTCATGTTGCTCATATTCATGTTAGTCGTATTCCCCATGTTGCTTCCCATATTACTCCCATGCTGTTGTCCCATTTGAGGATTATTATTATTATTCGACCAACCCATCGAATTCATCCCTTTTGACGAGTCCATGGCCCCACGAAAACCTTCGTTACCGGATTTCATCCCCCATTCTTTGGCAGCCTTCTGGGCTTCAACGCCCATTTCGCCCCTCAACGCGGCTTGATGCATCGCTGCAGGATCTTTGGGAGATCCGGACTGCATATTGAACTGTGTTGAACCCGGGAACACATTGTCCACTGTTCTTACTTTTCCATCTGTCTTTCCATCCCATTGTTGCAATTTTGAAAAATCAACGACAGTATGGGTTGTGCCACCGATGGTCGGATCTGATTTAAATGTACCATCTTCATTGAAGCCTCCGCCTTTTTTGGCCCATTCCTCTGCCGCCTTTTGAGCATCCTTCCCAAATTCCCCTCGCAACGCAGCTTCATGAGATTCTTTTGGATTCATACGTGACGCCTCGTCCATTCTCCCATCGTCATCAAATGTACCCCCTTTTTTGGCCCAATCTTCTGCTGCTTTTTGGGCATCTTTTCCATATTCACCTTTCAAAGCCGCTTCATGCATTTCTTTTGGAGTTCGGGTTTCATTTTTCACCGTCCCCGTTCCTTTGCCTTTTTCCTTATCACCGACACCTTTGGTCAGGCGATCATCGACGACCGGCATCAGTTTATATGATTCGTCATAAGTACCTTCCATTTTTTTTTTTTTTTTTTTGCCTTTTGCCCGCGCAGATTCACCTGCATCAGAAAAGTCATCCTTCGAAAATTTAGCTGCTTCGGCCTTGGCAACATCATAGTCTTGCATCAGTTGCTCGTGTTCTTTTTCATCTATTTTTCGATCGGACAGTCCCCGATCTGGAATATATGAATAGGAGTCTACCAAATCTCTTTTGCGCATTTCGCCTTTGTCTCTTCCAGACACTGTTCCCAACTTTTCATTGGTTTTGGAATCTCCAATATGACTCAATCGATCTGAATAACTTAAATCTTTATCTGAGCTGGATCCCTTTTCTTGCGCCCATATAGAGCCAACAAATCCCATGCTCATCGCTATCACCATGGACATTAGATATCTGGTATTCATACATTCCCCCTTCCAAATTTCATTTAACGTACCGTAGTCACTCTTCTAGGTTTATGTGATTTCATTTTACATCATAATTTTTTGAACGCAAATTTCCCCACTTTTTCTCAGGCATCATAACTATTAGATATCACTACAAAATCAATGAAACAGGACATTGACCATTAACGTCACTCCTCAAAAAAAAATTGCTGCCGCTATTTATGAGAGTTTTATTAAAGAGTGATTCGAATCATGTGCTACCCGACAGATAGGTAACACTTTATACCGGACACATAGGTTACACTTTT
>CAZDSE010000059.1:0-9529 GCA_964507905.1 uncultured bacterium
TGCCACTTCTTTTTTTGAATTCCAATCCCACAATCGAACAGTCTTATCGTCGCTTTCTGATGCCAAGATTGACCCATCTAATGTGAGGGCCAGTGACCATACAATATTCTGATGTCCCAATAATTCGGACTGATTACCTTGACGATCCCAAATGGTAATCGGCCCACTGAGATCTCCAGCAATGAGCGACCCATCCGGATGATAGATCAATGCGAAAGTGCTCCCTCCACTGCGGCTTCGGTATATTTTGTCGTATGTTTTGGAATGGATGCCAAAAATTTGGATAGTTCCATTTGAAGATCCCACTGCCAGCTGAATCGGATCACTTGTCTTTGACCCTTTATCCAAAGCAATTGAATATGCGATGGCATTTGCCTTAAAAGTTTGAATTTGAAAAGGATCTGAATAACCCCGCAGATTGATCAGACCACTGGCAGAACTTGTGACCATCTGATGAGATGCAACATCCATTGATGTGATGTTTCCATCTTCCAAAAAAGATCCAACTCCAAATTCACGATATGTGCCAGACATGGGATCGTCCCACATAAAGAGATTTATGATCTTGTTTCGCTGACTAAAGACCAACGTAGGGCTTTTTGGTTTAAACATAACTGTACGAATTTGGCCACCTTCTTGATGATGTTTGCGATACAGTGTAAAAAAAGAAAATCTGCGCAGATCACTCCTAAAGGCTATAGCGCGCATCAAAATGTCATTCAATATATCCGTCTTATTTTTAGGAACAGTATATTCATTAAAATGATCCAATACCTCCTCCACATTCTCCTCATGAAACGCCACGGCACTGATAAAAAGATCATGGCCAATGTTTTGTTCGATGATGTCTTTTAACGGCTTGTGTCTTAGCTCTTGAAATCTTTCTCTCTGCCACAGATTTCGGACTTTTTGCATGAATTGAAGTTGTGTTGCCAACTTTTCTTGGGAAACTTCACCGCCGTTTAGGGCTTTCAGATATTGCTTCATGGATTGGGTGACGTCATCGTTTGGAATGTCTTGGGCGAAAGATCCTGTCGTTGACAACATAAAAGTGAAAGAGAAAATTAAAAAAATATTTCGATAATTCATTTCTTCTCTCCATTGCATATCGAGCCCATGTATTCGGTTTCGTTGTATTCGGGAAAGTTTTCAATTTGGGGTTCGTGGTCGTGGATTTTTTGAATGACGAAATACAGAGGAACATCTCTGGAATCAAGTCCGACGATTTGGATTAAATTTCTCAAGCCTTGATATAAATTTAACAGCGCGCCGGTTTTAATATATTCAATAAAGCCTTTGAATAACAACACTTGGGCTGACTGTTGAGATTCTTCGCGTTGCTCAGAATGACGATCTAAGGCTTCAGTGAGCATCGACTCCAACTCATCTGTACTTTTATCTGCATACTGCCCAAAAATTCTTTGGACAAATCGACTGACCAACATGCAATACACAAAATTCTGATCGCGATATTCAAGTGGCGGGAGGACTTCACCTGCCCTGTCTAATTCTTCTGTAATTTGGGCCAGGTCCTCCGTTAATGGACTTGAATTTTCCTTAAAACAATCCGCGTTATCACATGAAAAAGAGATTCCATTCAGTTTGCCCATCGCTGGACCGGTTTCCGGCAGATATGACGTCAAATAGGATTTTAACCACCATTGGGTTTTGACAGCGAGATCTACTCTCTCATCTTCGGATAGTGTCATTTCGTCCAAAGGGATTGGATTCATAAAATAGGCAATGTCCAAGAGTTTAAAGAATGCCTTTCTGGCTTTATGAACGTCTCCGATAAAGATCTTATTTCTGCTTTGAAGATCAAATCCGTCGATAAAGGCACTGTAGAGATTCACCAACGCTTTTCGCATGTCGTGACCTTCTAAGTCTTCAATAGATGCAGAAAATAGATTTGTGGCTTTGATAAATGCTTCATAATGATGGCCATCCTCATGACCTGCATGCGGGAGAGCTGACAGCATATGAATTACATAATCCAGTCTGTTCATTTGAAGTTTTTTGGATTCAATGGGGTCTAATGTTTGGGATTCTTCGCGTTGCTCGGAATAACGGGGGGCAGGATCTATGAGATTGGTCAGATCTTGGATCAGCGCTTGTTGGGATTCTCTATTTCCTTTTTGAATGTGCTCAGGGAACCATTGCGTAAAATATGTTTTTAAATGTGCCTTTTCAAAATCTTTATTTTCCATTGATGACAGTGAATCGAGCAAAGCATGAGAAGCCAAATCATATGCAGCTGGCAGCAGCGTTTCTTGCTCCTTATATATATCCACAATGGGAGGTAAAATCTTTTTGTAGTCCGAAATAAAGCCGTCCTCTTCAATCACCCGTCCAACCGAATACATGGCCGAATACACATGGGGAATGTGGCTTTCGACCAATGTTTTGGATGTGATTTCGGATTGATTTTCAAACAATAAATATTGCTCTGTGAGTTCTTGTTTTTCTTGATCAGTCAGCTCCATTTTATTTTCCATGGCGAGCTTCGCTTTCATATAACGCATGAGGTCTGGGGCCAATATTTGAACATATTCTTCTGGAAGAGTAACGACACCTTGAGATAAAAAATCAGGAGCTATGTTATCCTGAAGCATATGAAGCTCTTCATAATGGTTCAAATAGATCATCGGAACTGGATTTTTTTCGTGGGTGACGATCAGTGGATATTGAAACTCTCTTGTGTCCTTTTGAAACGCACGTCTTAAATAATTCCCCAGAAGATACCCTTCCAGATGATCTTCGGGAGTTGCAGTTGGGTCATTTAATTTTAAAATCACATTGTGGATGACCGCCATTCTAAAATAGATATTTTCAAATTCAGTCTCAGACAAAAGCTCGTTATATACTTCAAATTTAATTCGATTCCATTGGTCAGAACTTAAAATGTGTTTAAAGGACAGAGCAATTAAAGGATGAATCTTATTGTCTTGTCGGATCAGAACCTCTTCAATAAAGAGACGCTCATCATCCGTCCATGTTTCTTGTGACAAAAGCGGTGAAAACCGAACAAACCAAAGCAGCGCCAACTTTCGTTTCATTTCTAACTGGGGTTCGATCAATTCACGCTGGTTGGCCTGTCCATGCTGATAGGCTGCCATGAACTCATGTACGATTTTTGAGACATCCACATCACTCATGTCTTCTAATGAGACATCCTGCGACAAACCAATCGACATTTGTTTTAAAAGAATTTCATCTTCTGGGGAAAACCGAATGTCTTCGGGATGCAATGACAGCACATCTTTCACAATGCTCTTTAACAGGAGCAGACGATATTTGTGATGGGCATCTCTTAAATAAAATAAAGGATGCTCTCCTCTTTTTGAAATTTCCTGGAGTTTTAAATCGACCTGATCAGCCGGCACACCGTCTGGCGTTTTAAATAACGCGGCCTTTGCAATGTCCGTCGATTCTTTCCAGCATTCAGATGACAAGTAAATCATTTCAAGCGGGGTCATGGGAAATAGATGCTGTTTATCCAATGTTTCACACCACTTTTGAGGAAGAATGTTATAGGCATTTTGGGCAATGACCATATTTAAAATCCAGTTATCATGAAGCACATGAAGATATTTTTTTAGCGCCAAATCCGATCCTTCGCGTTTCTCTTGAACGATCACTTCCAATGCCTCATACCAATCCACCATGGCCGGCACCGAAGGAAGCGCGTCTCCCAAAGCAGATAGCAGCGCATGCAGCCGCTCTTCATATTCTGTACCCGTGGCATATTGCTGCGTCGCTGCAGCCCAATAAATGAGAAGCTTTTGTGAATTGGTTTCACTCAAGGGACGCTCTTTTAGAATTTCTACCGTCCACATAAAGAGCACATCCCGAATCACCCTTTCTGATAATAACGGCTTTAATTCTTTTTGATTTAATAAAAAAACACCAAATTCTGTTTTTGTTTTTCCTTGAAATCCATCAAACACTTCTTGAGTCCGATTGAGAGATTGAATCGCTTCTTCTTTGGGGAGACCTGAGGCCATCATGATATAATCCACCAGCCAGTGGACTTTGTGTTGATCCGAAACCTCTACTCCCTTTCGATCTTCATCGGATGGAGCAGCATAAGCAATGCTCAGGTTAAAAAGGAGTACAAGAATCCAGAAATATTTGATTTTTATCATTGGTTGCCTGCTTCTTTCTTTACTTCTTGCCACAATAGTTCTGTCATGACCCGTCGATCATTCATGGGAAGATAATTCATAATGTCTCGGATCATGCCTGCACCCGACACATGTGGATTTTGTGTTTGAAATTTAAGAAACCACTGAGTCCACTCTGTACTCTTATTTTCACTGTGCTCCAAATAATAGGCAGAAATCTCAGCCAAAGCGGCGACAGTAGATTCTTGATCCGCTTCATTGTCTGGCATCGCAATGATCAATGATTCAACTCTCAGCCACTGGCCTAAAACATCGATCGATGAAAATAATTTAAGATTTGAATATTTTTTAGCAGACCGAATCAATTTTTGAAGAAGAAGGCTTTGTTTGTATGAATTATATTCATCTTGGGTCAATACGCTCAGCAGTTGAAACACGCCATTTTTATAGGCCTGCATTTTTTCAAGCGGCATGTCGTCGGATAAGAGCTGAGGATTAAATGAATTTATGTCGGCCCTAATAAAAAATTCAGCCTGTGGATCTCCTATAAAAATAGTTTGATGGGTTAGGATGCGATGCAAGAGATTAAGTCGATCCAAATACAGTTCCGGAGAAACTTGCTTTTTCGAATTAAAAAAAGTGTTATTATCCAATGTGAATAGAAAAAATAGAGCCAAAACTTCTTGATACATATTGACTCGAGTTTCTGCTCTGCTGTTCCACTGAGGCAGATAATCATTTTGAATAATTTGAGCCATGGCATAAAACTGTGGCGCAGCCAGATGGCCCACAAATCTGGTTTGGTTATCATAAAAAAGTGGCAGTCGATCATCACCAGATTGAACGGGCTGAGTTAAAAAATGAATCATGCGATCGCCCGCATTTTGAAAATAGATATCGAAAATGATTCCGGCATTTCCATAAGATTCTTGTGGATTTAACATCATGTCTAATTTGATGAGTCTTTCCGCTTGATCCAAAAACAGTTGCTTTTTAATGTATCGATTTTTGGAAAAGTAATGAAGTGTTCGATAAAAAGATTCCAAACAATCATTTTTGTTAATGTGGTTGTCTGTATTTTCAAATCTCTCCAGGAGTTCTAAGTACAAATCCAAAAACTTGTCAGGATACATCGCCACCCAATTCGATCTGGGAATGGCTCGAAGCAAATTCTCGTATAAAACTATGCCCCGTCCGCAAGAATTTTTTACAGAGGCACTTGCTTCCAATCGACTGATGAGCCGCGCCCAGATCGATCGATTGAGAGACTCCACATATTCTTGAGTTCTGTCAAAGAACCAATCGGTAAGCGTACTCGCAGACAATGGAAGTCTTTGGAATTTAAAGTCTACAATAAATGACATGGACCAAAAGAGAAGGTCTTCCCAGTCGGTCGCAGTACCCAGAGAAATATTTAAGAGTGCTCGCTGGGTTTCCCATGCATAATATTTTGATACGTCTTTGATGCGCAACTGAAGGGACGAACTTTCTCGAATGGCTTTCCAAGTATGGGTGGGCAATTCTTCATCGATAAATTTCTTGGCTTCTTTTCGTCTTCTTTCTTCTTCAGGATTTGGGCGAGACTTAGATCCGAATCCGCCTCCACCCCCGAATCCTCCCCATCCACTGCCGCTCCCAAACGACCCCTCACCGGCGCCATCTTCTCTGGGAGGCTGAATCATATCAAAATCCAATTGATCAAGAACATCCAATGCCGAATCAAACGCCGCTTCTCCTCGCAACGAATCGGTTAAACTATTTCCACCCCGTCCCATGCCGCCACGTTGACTCCCGGTTGGCTCAAAACGCACCCATCCTTTTACTGGCAGATACACCTCTCCCCAGGCATGCGCGTGATTTCCCAAAACCACTCCTTTTTCACCCGTAAATCCAATCGCCACTCTCGAAGGATATTTTTTTTCGGTTTGCGCAAAGAGCCTTACAAACTGAACAAAAATTTCTGCATAGCTGTCACATACTCCGAATGGTTTTTGTTTTAATACGAGGCCGCCGGTTTCCGTTTCTTCGATTTTAAGACGTTGTAAAAAGAGCCGGTGAATGTGAGTGCCCCTCTCTTTGGACTCTCTCACCAATCGTGGTCTTTCATTCAATTTCTTGTCATATTCAATAATGTTTCTAACAATCGCTGACAGCATGGACAATTTTTCTTCATCCGACCGTTGAGAATCAGAGAATATGGATTCAATTTTATTTCGTAAAATTTGCGGGACATCTTCTTTCGTGAGTCCGCCCGTTTCAAAATAAACTGAATTTTTATAAAGATCGGTTTCGTAGCTTTTAAGTTCTTCCGTTCGTTTTGGAAGTCCTCGGCCATAGTTTTGATACGACACCATTCCTTGAGAATCCTTTAGACCTTGGGGATTAAATAAATACGACTGATTCACAGGATTAAATTCTGGAATTTTAGATGAATCTGTCAAAAATGTTTTAAAGGCTCCTTCCGATGGAACAAATAAAATCGTATTTCCTTTACCTGTGACTTGTTGAACGTCCACAATCGTCGAGGAATCCCCAACCAAATCAGGATCTGGACGCAAATCTGGCTCTGTCATGATGCCATTGGGCGTTGCCCGAACTTCAATAAATGTGCGTAAATAAAGGGGGGTATACGCAGGACTATAGAGCGCATAGAGGGTATCTTGTCCCTCCTTGCCCTCACCGCTAAAAAGCGCTTCCATCATTTGCGACAATTCATCCGCATGCTCCGGCTGTGATTCCAAAGCAGATGTGTTGAACGAATCTTTGATCGTCTCTGCTATGGATTCTTCTTGTGATTTTTCTTGGGATTTTTCCTGTTCGTCTTTGGTTTCAGTGGCTTCATCTTTTTCTTCTTCGAGTGCTTCAGACGCACTTTCATCGTCTAAAATAACTTCTTCTGATTTGGATTCCTCTTCTTCCATCGTTTTTTGAGATTCTGCAGCATCTTCTTCATCTGCGATTTTTGTTTCTTCATTTTGCACTGGGTCCTCTTTTTTTAATTCCTCTTCAATTTGTTCCACTTCGGTTTTGACTGGAAAGAGTGTCCATAATTTTAAAGGAAGTGCTACGGCCTTTTCCTCTTCAAGCAGTGTTGTGACATTCACCTCTGGATTCATCTCTTTAATTTTCTCTTCGAACATTTCCCATGCCTTTGGGCCAAAGGTTGCTTGTATAAATTTCTCAACCGACGTCCCCTTTGGAATTTTTACTTCGATATTCAATAAATGATTAAATGTTGGGTCTTTAAAATCTTGTGAAACGTCTACAGATGTTCCACTGGCATCCAATGTATATTTTTTGGATGCATAGGCTTTCATGATTTCGAAGAATTTGTGTTCGATGGATTGTATATAATCCGCATTTATGGGCTGAAGGTTTAATCGCTGTACCATCTCCCGACTGTGAAGAAGGTAAAAATAAACCCAGCCAAGCAAAATCAAATCTTCTGTGTGAAAATTGGCATTCTCAATTTCTTCCGGGAGAGAAACATCACTTAGGATCCTCTCCGGATGTCTGATATTTTGAATTTCTTCATCGATTAGGTCCTGAAACTCAGGCGTGATCAGGGGATGATTTGAATTTTTAAGAAGCTCAGCCCACATGGGGTGCACACTTAACCTCAGCCGGGTTAATGAAATCTGATATAGAGATTGAAACCACGTCTGAGAGCCTGCATATGAATCGAGTCTTTTTTCTTCTGCGTTGAGCCAATCCGACATTTTGGATTTTTGGTGTTGAATTGCTGCAATGTTTTTTTGGAGATAGCAGAGCCTGGACATCTGAATCATCACAGTATCCATCACACTGGTTGATTTGGCTTCGGCTCGTTCATAAGCTTTGATAACCTTTTCATAAGACACACCAGATTCGTGTAACGTCAGGGCATCTAAAAATGCATTTTGAGATGAAACTTCAGGAGTTTGTGCAACCGCCGTTGGGGCAATGAGCATCCACACTCCCAAAAGAATAGCAATGACTCCAATTTTACTTTTGAAAACAGATTTTCTCACACAAATATACCTCTATATATAAGCCATTGCAGAATCCATGCCAGGATGGGGACATGGCTAACTTATTGAAATTATTTAATTAATTTAAATGACCTGTAAAAAAGAAATACATGACCGCCGAAAAACGGCAGTCAACGTGACAAATTTTGGCTGAATTCCCTTTTCAAATCATCCATAATGTCCGGTTATTATCGATACGAGTAGTTGACATATATATAAACTACTCGTATCATTAATATAAGATGACAACTCAACAATATTCTGAAATTTTCCATCTCATCTTTCTACGTCAACTGGAAAGTAAGCTCCCCAAAAATTTATATGCGCTGAAAGGGGGATGTAATCTGCGATTTTTTTTTAAAAGTATTCGATACTCGGAAGACATTGATTTTGATGTCCGAACCATATCGAAAAATACACTGCAAACTCAGATCACCAAACTTCTAAAATCCCCAGCATTTCATGAAATCCTTCATTCGAAGGGCATAGAAATTTCGGGACTTTCATTTACAAAGCAAACAGAGACCACTCAACGGTGGAAATTAAACCTTAAAGTATCCGGTCATGCCGCTCTTCTTCATACCAAAATAGAATTTTCGAGAAGAAACATGGTCGGTCAAACGCAGTTTGAACCGATCGATCCGATTTTAATTCGATCCTATCAACTTTATCCTGTCTTGATGAATCATTATGTTCTGGAGTCCGCTTTCATTCAAAAAATAGAGGCCTTGATTTATAGGACTGAAACTCAGGCTCGGGACATATTCGACATTAAATTATTGATAGATCAGGGAGCAAAGCCCAAAGGCCTCTCAACAGAAATCAAACAACACTTAGATCATGCCATTGAAAATATAAGAACAATTGACATGGCAACTTTTAAAAGCCAAGTGGTTGGTTATTTGCTTTCAGATTATCAAAGCTATTATACTTCTCCCAAAATTTGGGCTCAAATTCAAAATGAAGTAATAGGCATATTAAAAAGATTAAAAAATGAAACTCATTAATGCATATGTAAAACTTCTCTCACTCCATCAGTCGGTCATTCAAACATCTGACATATCTGCATCTTTAAATGTTCCGTTGGCCCATGCCAGTCAAATAGCCGGTCGGCTACAAGAAGCACACTTTTTTGTCCAACTTAAGCGTGGACAATGGGCAATATCCAATCAAATAGACCCCTTAATCATTCCCGAGTACTTGACCGCTCCATTTCCGAGCTATATATCCCTTCAATCTGCCCTCTATCATCATGGAATGATCTCTCAAATTTCGGCAGTTGTTTATGCAATTTCATTGGCACGTTCAAATCGCTTCGAAACCCCACTGGGAACTTTTTCAATTCATCATATGAGGTCAGATTTTTTCTTTGGATTTGATCTGATCGAAAAATCC
>CAZDSE010000060.1:0-9466 GCA_964507905.1 uncultured bacterium
AAAGGCGCCCAAAAGTTACCGAGAGAAGCCCAAAGAAGCCAGAGACAGATGTCTTGAGCTGATGGACGAGTTTAAAGATGATCGAATGGTAACGATCATCCCTGCCCCTCATAGTCCCCACGCCGCAAGTTCCGAGATGATCGTTGAAGCGGCCCGATTGGCCCACGAAAAAAATACGATGTTTCATATTCATGTGTCTGAAGCCAAATATGAAGTGGAAAGCATTCAAAAAGAAAAGAAAGTAACTCCGCTTTTTTATTTGGACCAATTGGGCGTTGTGGGTTCAAACATGGTGGCGATTCATGGCGTTTGGTTTACAGATTCTGAAATTGATTTAATGGCACAAAAAAAAGGTAAACTTTCTTATAATCCATCCAGCAATATGTTTTTGGGGGATGGAATTACGCCAATAAAAAAAATGCTGGATCATAAAATTACCATTGCGTTGGGAACAGACGGGGCATGCAGCAACAATAAGACTTCTATTTTTGAAGAAATGCGGATGGCTGCCCTTCTCCAAAAAGTGCATGCTCTCGATAGTACGGTGATTACGGCGGAAGATGTGTTTTCCATGGGAACCAAAAATGGAGGCGTTGTGTTGGGTCTTCCGATCGGTGAATTAAGCTCCGGATATGCGGCAGACTTTGTGACGGTCGACTTGGATGCACTCGAGATGCAGCCGATTCAAAATTTACATAAGAACATCGTGTATTCTTTTTCTTCTACAGTATTAAAAGATGTTTTTATTGCCGGAGAAAAAGTTTCTACAAATCAGGAGTTTATAAAAATCTCAGAAAAGGAGATTGTCAGACGTGTCAGATCTCTTACCCATTCTTGGTAAATGCCTGGTTGCTTATCTTGTGGGATCGATCCCCTCAGGGTATTTGCTTTCCCGTGCTGTGAAAGGCGTCGATATCCGGACCCGGGGGAGTCACAACATTGGTGCAACCAATGTGTCTCGGGTGCTTGGGAAAAAATTGGGATTGGTGACGCTTCTCTTAGATGCAGGAAAAAGTTTCTTCGTCGTCAAAATATTACTTGGGACATCTTCCACTGAATTATTCTTGATCCCGCTTGGTGTACTATTTGGGAACTGCTATTCGGTCTTTCTAAAAGGCAAAGGAGGAAAAGGGGTGGCCACGACATTTGGAATATATTTGGCCGTCTCCCCTATTTTATTTGGGATTGGGTTTGCTGCGTATATATTGGGAATTTTTGTTACACGCATATCGGCGGTGGGATCGATGGCGAGTGCGATTGTCTGGCCATTGGCGTCCACTGTTTGGCTTCCAGAGTTTTTGGGGATATCCATCATTGTTTCTGTGTTGCTCATGGCTAGGCATCGACAAAATATTGCAGAATTGGCGCATATTCTGCGTCATTCTGTTAAAAATTCCTCATTTTTCGATAGATTGACGCAGAATATGCGCCCAAAATACAAAAAATAGTTGACACTGGTTGCGATAGGGTCTTATGGTGAATTAAACCATAACGCAACAAAGGAGAAAAAATGCAACCCACCACACGTTCATCAAAGGTATCACGTCAGAGCAATAACATATCGGCCCACATGGGTGTGAAAAAGACGAAAGTGTCGTCAACTGCATCGGAAAATGCAAAAAAAGAAATTCTTGCAGTGATGAAAGAACAAAACGTTCGTTTTTTAAGACTTCAATTTACAGATATTATGGGGGGAATCAAAAATGTGGAGATTCCCGAGAATCAATTCGAAAAAGCGCTCAATAACGAAATTATGTTCGATGGATCATCCATTCAAGGATTTTCTAGAATCGAAGAATCCGATATGCTTTTATATCCTGATCCGACGACATTTAGAGTTTTTCCGTGGACGGAACGGGGTGGCAAGGTGGCCCGGCTCGTTGCGGATGTTTATAACCCGGATCACACTCCCTTTGATGGATGTCCCAGGCTTGCATTAAAGCGGGTCGTTAAAGAAGCTGAACAGTTGGGTTATACGATGGCCGTTGGACCTGAAGCGGAGTTTTTTCTATTTCAAAAAGATGAGGCAGGAAATGTCACCGTTATTACTCACGACAAGGGGGGGTATTTTGACTTAACGCCAATTGACCGAGGAGAAGATGCGAGACGTGATATCGTGAATGCATTGGAAGCCATGGGATTTGAGGTCGAAGCGGCCCATCATGAAGTGGCGCCGGGTCAGCATGAAATTGATTTTAAGTATTCTGATCCCATTACGACGGCAGACAATGTGAGTACGTTTCGATTTGTCGTTCGGAAAATTGCAATGGACCATGGGCTACATGCGACGTTTATGCCAAAGCCTGTGCATGGAATTAATGGATCAGGCATGCATTGCCACCAGTCTTTATTTAAGGATGGAAAAAATGCGTTTTATGATCCAAAAGCTCCCTTTCAAATCAGTAAAATTGCGCTCTATTATATGGGCGGTCTCTTGGCGCATGCCAGAGGATTCACAGCCATTACAAATCCTCTTGTGAATTCGTATAAGAGACTCGTTCCAGGGTACGAAGCACCGACGCATTTGGCATGGTCACTGAGAAATAGAAGTCCGTTGATTCGGGTTCCTGCCAAGCGCGGCAATGGAACAAGATGTGAGCTTCGAATGCCAGATCCCTCTTGCAATCCATATCTTGCGTTTGCGGTGATGCTTAAATCCGGGCTCGATGGGATTAAGCGCAAATTGGATCCCGGTCAGCCGGTGAATCAGAACGTCTATAAAATGAGCCAACGCGAAAGAGCGCGTCTAAAAATTGACAGTTTACCGGGTGATTTGAATGAGGCGCTTAAAGTTCTTTCCAAAGACGATGTCGTTCAATCTGCACTCGGGCCACATATATATGAACAGTTCTTTGAAGCTGAAAAGCAGGTCTGGCACGAATACGCAGCCATCGTTCATCCGTGGGAAACGGACCAATACCTAGCCGTTTACTAAATTTGAAAAGGTGCCAGTCACAGGTGACTGGCACCTTTTAAATGTCAAAACTCTGGCAAAAGTGAAAATATTGTTGACACAAAATTTCCATTTTGCCATAGTGTAAAAAGTATTGTGTTGTATGGTCATGTGGTTTGGTTGTGTAGTTTGATTGATTTGATTGGATAGATTGATTGTTATCGGATCTTTGTAACGACGAATGGGGTAATTAAAATCATTTATGAAAATATTTAGAGATCATGGGAGGAAACACTGATGAAAAAAACAGGAATATTATGCGCTGTATCATTATCTGTATCTTTTGTTCTTTGGTCTATGAACAGTGATGCAGCCTTTAAATGGAATGCAGACTTGAGTCAAATGTATTCGTGGCGGGCATATTTGGATTTAAATGATGATAATAATAATGCCGTGGGGACCAGAAATGACACGGGAGACTCAATTAGTTCAACCTTAGGTCAAAACTCTGGGGATGACGAACATATTTTTAATACACTTCTTGGAATTAATGGAACATGGGAATTGGTTAAAGATATGGCGTTTAACTTTAGACTGGTTTCGCAATTTGATTGGCTTGGAACCAACACATCTGGTCCTAGACAAACATCAGTTCCTGGGCAAGCCGTTGGAACCAACAGTAAAACGGGTACGAATGCGTTGGCATTGTCGATGAACCAAGCCTATTTGACATTTAATGATTTTGGAGGATTCCCCATTAATTTTAAACTGGGTCGTCAAAATATTGTGCTAGGAAAGGGCTTTGTATTGGGAAATCGTTTGTTTGGAGCGGGACCAACGATTTATGCAAATGGGATGGCCCCAACTGGTTCCAATGCTTCAGGCGGGTTAAATGGACAAGATATTACAGGAACGATGGGTAACCTTCCATTGAATGCGCTTTCGGGTGGATCTCTAAGTATGCCAGAGATTTCTGATTTTACTGGATTTGATGCCATTACATTTAATGTGCATCTCATGCCAGGCTCGCCTCATCGATTAAATATTGATGGCGGATACGCGATTGTTGCGGATGCATTTACGGAAAGTAGTGTTTCTGATGGTGAAGCCGTGGTGCGTCGAGACGTTGGGTCTGCAGATAACGAAACGCTCAGTTTTTTAAATGTGAGCTGGCGAGATAAAAAGTGGAATGCAGAGTCATATTTTCTATTTAATAATGATCCGGAAGGTGCTGGGGATAAAAACATTGCAGAAGGTAGTTCTAATAACGGATCGATTGAGACAGATAGAATTTGGACATGGGGCATTCGAGGGGATGCGGACGTGGCCCAAGATATGGGCGTTTTTAAAAAGGTGAATGCATTTGCAGAAGCGGCACTTCAATTTGGTACTCTCGGTGTAAGTACATTAGAAGCGCCTGTGGGCCGAAAAAGACGCGCCCAAGCGATTGATGTCGGAGCTGATTCGTGGTTGACAACGGCTTTATCTCCTTGGTTTGGAGCTGAGTTTGTCTACTTTAGTGGGATGGATCCAAAAAGTCTTGAAACGCCAGATGATACAGCTGGAAATGATGGCGTGGGTGGAGAAGAGTGGGGAGTGTGGGATCCACAATTTAGGGGGAAATTTTTTACAAAAATCGCCGACTTCTTGGATAGTGTTTACTTGACGGATCAACTTGAGGGGGCATCTGTGGGTCAAAATATTGCCGTTAATGGAAGGGTAGATGCGGGCTTTACCAATAGATGGATGGCATTACTGCGAGGCGGTTTAGAGCCGATGAAGAAAACCAAATTGGGGTTGACTGCTGCTTATATTCAAGCTGTGCAACCATCGCAGTTTGGACGGAGTAAAGATTTGGGTGTCGAGGTGGACTGGGACTTGGGATATGAATGGTCAAGCGCGTTAAATTGGTTTATGGATGGTGGGGTATTTTTGCCGGGGAGCTATTATGTGATGCCTGCACCGACGGGAACCAACTCGAGAGGCGCAAACGCATATCTCATTCGAACAGGTGTTAAAATTAACTTAGGATAAATGACAGTTTTATGAAGTATTCATTTAAGGAGGAAATAACAATGAAGAAAACAGGAATAATATTTGCAGTGTCAATAATTGTACTCTGGGGAATGGTTGCCGATGCAGCCTTCAAGTGGAGTGCAGATCTAAATCAAATGTATGCATATCGTATATATAATGATTTAAATAATGACAATAATAATGCCGTGGGGACCCGAGGCGATATTGGTGGAAATATCAACCAAAAGTTGGGACAAAACTCCGGAGATGATGAGCATATATTTAATACTTTGCTCGGAGTAAATGCCTCATGGGAGATGGTAAAAGATACAGCATTTACTTTTAGAGTGGTGTCACAATTTGATTGGT
Source organism: uncultured bacterium (assembly GCA_964507905.1). GTDB lineage: Bacteria > Bdellovibrionota > JACOXK01 > 2-02-FULL-40-11 > 2-02-FULL-40-11 > CAZDSE01. The sequence continues at coordinate 5,279 of CAZDSE010000060.1, forward strand.
TGGGAACGAATACATCAGGTCCCAGACAGACTTCTGTCCCTGGTCAAGCTGTTGGAACGAACGCCAGCACAGGTACAGATGCACTTGGGCTTTCTGTCAATCAAGCCTTTCTGACATTGAATGATTTTAATGGATTCCCAGTTAATTTTAAATTTGGACGACAGAATATTATGCTGGGAAAGGGATTCGTCATGGGCAATCGGTTATTTGGTGCCGGACCTACCATCTATGCAAACGGGGTGGCTCCTACGGGATCTAATTCGAGTGATGGTCTCAATGGGCAAGATATTTCTGGAACGATGGGGAATCTTCCACTTAACGCGATTGTGAATGGATCGATTTCGATGCCAGAAATATCTGACTTTAAAGGATTTGATGCAATCACATTTAATGTGCATCTGATGCCGGGATCTCCATATAGGCTAAATATTGACGGAGGATTTGCAATTGTGGCAGATGCATTTGTTGAAAGTCAGCCTGGCGATGACAGTGTCTCAGTGATTCGTAATGTTGGATCAGATGATAATGAGACGCTGACCTTCTTAAACGTTGGATTTAAAGAGAAGAAATTTAATGCGGAAACATATTTTCTCTGGAACAACGATCCTGAAGGTGCAGGAGATCAAGATACAGAAGAAGACTCCACTAATTCTTCAGCTATTACGACTGATCGGGTATATACGGCTGGTGTCAGAGGTGATGTTGACCTCCTAGAAGATTGGAGTGTTTTTAAAAAATTGAATGTGTTTGCTGAGGGAGCATATCAATGGGGACAATTGGGTACCGATACAGAAGAGGCCCCATCTATGCGAAAAAGGCATGCAAATGCATTTAACTTTGGAGTGGATTCATGGCTGACAACGGCCATGTCACCTTGGTTTGGGACTGAGTTTGCCTATTTTAGTGGAATGGATAATAAGGATACAGAACTTCCGGATGACACGGTTGGGGATGGTAATCTTCGAAGTGAGGACTGGAAAGTATGGGATCCACAGTTTAGAGGACGGTTCTTCACCAAAATTGCAGATTTTCTGGATAGTGTATATCTGACAGATCAAATGGAAGAAGGCACCGTAGGTAGCAATATTGCTGTTAAAGGCAGATTGGATGCCGGGTTTACAAACCGATGGCTGGCCTTAGTCAAAGGTGGATTTGAACCGATGAAGAAAACAACATTGGGATTAACAGTGGCATATATCAATGCGGTTATGCCTCCTCAGGCCGGGAGATCAAAGGCAATGGGAGCCGAAGTGGATTGGGATCTTGGATATGAGTTCTCAAGTGTTGTAAATTGGTACTTTGACGGTGGAGTATTTCTTCCAGGTGCTTATTACGTAATGCCTGATCCGATCGGAAGTGGAAACTCTGGACCGGAGAATGCATATTTATTTAGAACTGGATTTAAGGTTAACTTAGGCTGATCGACAAATTAGCCAATAAATGAAAGGGGGGCAAGAAATTGCCCCCTTTTTTTATGTCACTCTGAGGGCTGGAAGCCCGAAGAATCTCTTTGATATTTGCAGTCAAAATTTCTTATACTGAAATAGTGAAAAGCAAATATATTATCTTATTATCACTTGCCGGCCTGATCATCGCTGTTGATCAAATTACAAAACTCTATATTGACCATCATTTCTATTTACACGAGAGTGTGTCGATTATTCCAAATTTTTTTAATCTGACCTACATTCGAAATACGGGAGCGGCATTTGGATTACTCGCCAAAGCGCCAGAAAGTTTCCGCATTCCGTTTTTCATCATGATTCCACTTATTGCTCTAACCGTCATTGTCCTTATTTTTAAGAAAGCAAAGGACACTGAGCTTCTGATGGTGACTGCGCTGTCTCTCATTATGGGAGGCGCCATTGGGAACTTCATTGACCGTTTGAGATTTAATTATGTCATCGATTTTTTGGATCTTCACTGGTGGGAGCGATATCACTGGCCCGCATTTAATGTGGCTGATTCGTCGATTGTGGTCGGTGTTATTATTCTCATCCTGTATACATTAAAGCATGAACAAAAGTAGATCTCTACCTTGCATCCCATTAAATATTCTATTAAGACCATGACTTATGCTTGACGAGTTTAATTCATCCATAGACTTTGTAAAATCTGAACATGATGTTCTAGACTTTTGGGATAAAAACAAAATCTTTGAACGCAGCGTGTCTGAGCGTGATCCAAAAAATCAGTTTATATTTTATGACGGTCCCCCTTTTGCGACTGGGCTTACCCATTATGGAAATTTTCTTCCGAGCATCTTAAAAGATATCGTCCCACGCTATTGGACCATGAACGGAAAGCGGGTGGAACGACGGTTTGGGTGGGATTGTCATGGTCTTCCGGTTGAATATGAAATTGATAAAACGCTGGGACTAGAAGGTAGAAAGGCCATTGAAGCCTACGGAATTGCAAAATACAACGCTGCCTGCAAAAGCATTGTTCTTCGGTATACCGAAGAATGGGAAAAAACCATTCATCGAATTGGCCGGTGGGTGGACTTTAAGAATTGTTATAAAACCATGGATTTATCGTTTATGGAATCGGTCTGGTGGGTGTTTAAACAGCTGTGGGACAAAGGACTGATCTATGAAGGGTATAAAGTGATGCCGTATTCGACGGCATGTGCGACCCCGCTTTCCAATTTTGAAGCGAATTCGAACTATAAGGATGTGCAGGATCCTTCTTTGACCCTTTTTTTCCCAAAAAAAGGGTCAAAAAATATCTATTTCTTGGTTTGGACGACAACACCCTGGACTCTTCCCAGTAATCTCGCTTTATCTGTTCATCCTGATGAAGACTATGTAGAAATTCTAGATGTGGCATTACAAAAAAATCTGATTTTGGCAAAACCGAGACTCCAGTCATATTATAAGGATCCATCTCAGTACAAAATTCTAAAGACCATGCAGGGAAAAAATCTCGTTGGTGAGAGATATGAACCCCTATTTCCTTATTTCCAAAATCATCCCAATGCATTTCGGGTGGTTGCTGCTGATTTTGTGACGATGGAAGATGGAACCGGCATTGTCCATACAGCGCCTGGTTTTGGAGAGGATGACCATCGTGTTTGCCAAAAAGAGGGAATCCAAACCGTATGTCCCGTCGATGATGATGGGAAGTTTACACGAGAGGTCAAAGATTATGAAGGTCTGTATGTGAAAGATGCCGATAAAAAAATTATTCAGCGATTAAAGGAAACAGGGAAAATTTATAAGCATGACACCATTCAACATAGCTATCCATTTTGCTGGAGATCTGAAACGCCTCTGATTTACAAAGCGGTCAATACTTGGTTTGTTCGGGTGGAATCATTTAAAGAAGATGTCATTCACAGCAATCAAGAAACGAATTGGGTCCCCGCACACTTAAAAGAGGGCAGATTTGGGAATTGGTTAGGGGGAGCCAGAGACTGGGCCATTTCTCGAAATCGGTATTGGGGATGTCCGCTTCCCGTGTGGAGGAACAAAGAAACTGGGAAAACCGTATGTGTGGGTTCAGTCGAAGAACTTAAAAAATTGAGTCAAAAAAATGTAACGGATCTTCACCGTGAGTCAGTGGATGCAATCACATTTAAAATTCCAGATGAACCCGGAGAGTATCAGCGAATTCCAGAAGTGTTGGATTGTTGGTTTGAAAGTGGGGCCATGCCTTATGCCCAAGCGCATTATCCATTTGAACATAAGACAGAGTTTGAAAAAAATTTTCCAGCTGATTTTATTGCGGAAGGGCTAGACCAGACCCGAGGATGGTTTTATACGCTTACGATTTTGGGGACTGCACTTTTTAAAAAAGCTCCATTTAAAAACGTGATCGTAAACGGACTGATTTTGGCGGAAGACGGCAAAAAAATGAGCAAACGTCTCAAAAACTATCCAGATCCCAATCAAGTTTTGGAAAAATATGGTGCGGATGCGCTTCGGCTCTTTTTAATTGATTCCCCAGCGGTGCGGGCGGAGGAACTTCGATTCTCAGAAGCAGGGGTGAAAGATATTATTCGTCGTGTGCTTCTCAAATGGTGGAACAGCCATTCATTTTATATGAGTTATGCGCTTATTGAAAAATTTACGCCTGCAGGAACCGCTTACAAATCGCCCCATATATTGGATCGATGGATTTTATCCAGATTTCAGTCGCTTGTGCAGAAAACCACACAAGAAATGAATGCCTATCGACTGTATAATG